>PPEA01000127.1 GCA_002967005.1 Mycobacterium talmoniae | reverse complement strand
CTGGGGGCCGCGGCTGGGCGCCACCTGGGCCGGGCGGGCACCGCGATCGCCGACCGGCTGCCGGGCTTCGGTGCCGCCGTGTGGGCGCGGCTGCCGCAACTGAGCGCCACCCTGGTGGCCGGGCTGCTGCTGTGCGCGAGCTTCCCGCCGCTGCAATGGTGGTGGGCGGCGGTGGTCGCGTTCGCACTGCTGGCGGCGGTGCTGATCCACGCGGCCACCATCGTGGCCGGCGGCTTCGGCTACGGCTTCCTGTTCGGCGTGGCGTTCTACCTGCCGCTGCTGCCCTGGATCAGCACCCTGGTCGGCACGGTGCCCTGGCTGGTGCTGGCGCTGGTGTGCGCGCTGTTTCCCGGCCTGTTCGGGCTGCTGGCCGTGGTGGTGCGCGCGCTGCCGGGCTGGCCGATCTGGTTTGCGGTGCTGTGGGCGGGGCAGGAGTGGGCGAAATCCACCGTCCCGTTCGGCGGGTTCCCGTGGGGCGTGGTGGGCTTCGGGCAAACCAGCGGCCCGTTTTTGCCGTTGGCCGCCGTCGGCGGGGTGCCGCTGCTGTCGACGGCGATCGTGCTGGTCGGCTGCGCGGCGACGGCGTTCGCGGTGGAACTGGTGGGCTGGTTTCGACGCGACCGCCTGCTGGACTCCGGCCACACCGAACCGCCCGCGGTGCTGCTACCGGGCGCCTGCATCTGCCTGGTGCTGTTCGCCACCGTGCTGGTGTGGCCGTCGGTGCGGCACGCCGGGGTGGGATCGGGCAACGAACCCGCCGTCACCGTCGCCGCCGTGCAGGGCAACGTGCCCCGGCTCGGGTTGGACTTCAACGCCCAACGCCGCGAAGTGCTCGACTACCACGTGCGGGAGACGTTGCAGCTGGCCGCCGACGTCCACGCCGGGCGGGCCCCGCAGCCGCAGTTCGTCATCTGGCCGGAGAACTCCTCGGATATCGACCCGCTGGTCAACCCGGACGCCGGGCAGCGGATCGCCGAGGCCGCCCAGGCGATCGGCGCCCCGATCCTGGTCGGCACGGTGCGCGCCGGGCCGGGCTGGACCCCGGAGGACCCGGTGGCGCTGAACTCGGTGGTGGTGTGGGATCCGCAGGCCGGCCCGGCCGAACAGCACGATAAGCGGATCGTGCAACCGTTCGGCGAGTACCTGCCGTGGCGGGGCTTCTTCCGCCACCTGTCCAGCTACGCCGACCGCGCCGGCTACTTCGTGCCCGGCCACGGCTCGGGGGTGGTGCACGCCGCCGGGGTGCCGGTCGGGGTCACCACCTGCTGGGAGGTCATCTTCGACCGGGCGCCGCGCGAATCGGTGCTCAACGGTGCCCAGCTGCTGGCGGTGCCCACCAACAACGCCACCTTCAACAAGACGATGAGCCGGCAGCAGCTGGCGTTCGCCAAGCGCGCGCGGTGGAACACGACCGCTACGTCGTGGTGGCCGGCACCACCGGCGTCAGCGCGGTGATCGCCCCGGACGGCCGCGAACTGGCCAGCACCGAGTTCTTCCAGCCCGCCTACCTGGACAATCAGGTGCGGCTCAAGACGTCGCTGACCCTGGCCACCCGGTGGGGGCCGCTGGTGCAATGGGTGCTGGTCGCAGCGGGTGCCGCGGCGGTTCTGGGTGCGGTGCTGCAGAATGGATGGTCCACGCGTGCGTTTCGTCGGCTGTTCCGGACGGTGAACGACCGCGCCGGCGACGATGCAGAGCGAAGCGATGAGGAGGAGCGGCGCACATGAGCCGCGCCGGCGACGATGCAGAGCCACGTGAGGAGGAGCGGCGCACATGAGCTCCGCCGGCGACGATGCCGAGGAGCGGCGCCGATGACCGCTCACCACCACCTTCACCCCGTAGCCCGCTCCGGGCCAGAAAGAGGAGCCAGATGACCCGCGGCCATGCAGAGCGCAGTGACGAGGCTGCCGGTGACCGTCCCAGCCAGCGCACGCTGGTGGTGATCCCCACCTACAACGAGCGGGAGAACCTGCCGCTGATCCTGGGCCGGGTCCGGCAGGCCAAGCCCGAGGCGCACGTGCTGGTGATGGCGGCCGCGGTCGCGGACTTCCGGCCGGCCCAGATTGCGCCCGCCAAGATCAAAAAGGGCAGTGCGGCGCCGCCGACGATCGACCTGGTCCGCAACGACGACGTGCTGGCCGGCGCGGTGCGGGCCCGCACCGACGGGCAGCTGCCCAACATGGCCGCGATCGTCGGGTTCGCCGCCGAAACCGGCGACGCCAACGGTGACGTGCTGTTTCATGCCCGCGCCAAGCTGCGCCGCAAGGGCTGTGACCTGCTGGTCGTCAACGCCGTCGGGGAGGGCAAGGCGTTCGAGGTGGACCACAACGACGGCTGGCTGCTGGCGGCCGACGGTGCCGAGTCGGCCTTAGAGCACGGCTCCAAGACGCTGATGGCGAGTCGTATCGTGGACGCCATCGTCACATTTCTGCACGGGCACAGCGGGTAGCGGCCGGCGGTGCGGACCCGGTTACCGGGCCGGGCTGCCCGGGCGGGTCGGGCCCACAAACGATATGATTTGGTTAGCTAAGTTTTGATGGTGGAAGGATGACATCGTGAGCAATAAGGGTCGACTGTTTACCAGTGAGTCGGTGACCGAGGGCCATCCGGACAAGATCTGTGATGCGATCAGTGACTCGGTGCTCGATGCGCTGCTGGCGCAGGACCCCCGCTCACGTGTCGCGGTCGAGACGCTGGTCACCACCGGGCAGGTGCACCTGGCCGGGGAGGTGTCCACCACCGCCAAAGAGGCGTTCGCCGACATCACCAACATCGTCCGGGAGCGGATCCTGGAGATCGGCTACGACTCGTCGGAAAAGGGCTTCGACGGCGCGACGTGCGGGGTGAACATCGGGATCGGCGCCCAGTCGCCCGATATCGCCCAGGGTGTGGACACCGCCCACGAAGCCCGGGTGGAGGGCGCGGCCGACCCGCTGGACGCCCAGGGCGCCGGCGACCAGGGCCTGATGTTCGGCTACGCGATCTCCGACACCCCCGAACTGATGCCGCTACCGATCGCGCTGGCGCACCGGCTGGCCCGTCGGCTCACCGAGGTCCGCAAGAGCGGCGTGCTGGACTACCTGCGCCCGGACGGCAAGACCCAGGTCACCGTGCAGTACGACGGCAACACCCCGGTGCGGCTGGACACCGTGGTGCTGTCCACCCAGCACGCCGACGGGATCGACCTGGACGCCACCCTGACCCCGGACATCCGCGAGAAGGTGGTCAACACCGTGCTCAACGACCTCGGGCACGACACCATGGACACCTCCGATTACCGGCTGCTGGTCAACCCGACCGGCAAGTTCGTGCTGGGCGGCCCGATGGGGGACGCCGGGCTGACCGGCCGCAAGATCATCGTCGACACCTACGGCGGCTGGGCGCGGCACGGCGGCGGCGCCTTCTCCGGCAAGGATCCGTCCAAGGTGGACCGCTCGGCGGCCTATGCGATGCGCTGGGTGGCCAAGAACGTGGTCGCCGCCGGCCTGGCCGAGCGGATCGAGGTGCAGGTCGCCTACGCGATCGGCAAGGCCGCGCCGGTCGGGTTGTTCGTCGAGACGTTCGGCACCGAGACCGTGGACCCGGTCAAGATCGAGAAGGCCATCGGCGAGGTGTTCGACCTGCGGCCCGGCGCGATCGTCCGCGACCTGGACCTGCTGCGCCCGATCTACGCGCAGACCGCCGCCTACGGCCACTTCGGCCGCACCGACGTCGAGTTGCCGTGGGAGCAGCTGAACAAGGCCGACGACCTCAAGCGCGCCGTCTAAGAGCCGGGCACCCCGCGGCGCTGCTGAAATCGACGTCCATATGGCGCGGAAACCCCGTTTTTTCGGGCTGAGTGTCAATCTGGACGTCGATTTCAGCAGTAGCGCTGCCGCGCGGGCGTTAGAGCAGCCCGAAGCCGACCACCCCCGGGTCGTCGGCGAGGGCGAACCGGTGGATGCTGACCCCGCCGAATTCGTTGCCGCCCACCGTCGTTACGGTGCCGGCGTCGTCGGCGACCACGATGTTGGTGTGCTGGTGAAACGGGCTGGCGTCGCTGTACATCACCACGTCAGCGACCTGCGGTAGGTAGCCCGAATCGGCCGGCCGGAACCGCCCGGTCGACTGGTAGTAGTCCTGCAGGGTGCCCACGCCCGGGATGCGCCACGAGTCCGAGTTGGGGTTGGCCAGCGGATGCCCGGACGCCTGCATGACCCAGCTGACGAAGTCCGCACACCAGGGTTCGTCGTTGCCTTGGGAGTAGAACGTCTTCGGCTGGTCCGCGTGGAACTGGTCGCGCAGCTGGTCGACGACCGCCACCTGGGCCGGGTTCAGCCCGGTGGTGTCGACGGTCGGGAACGACGTCAGTCGGGTGCCCTCGATCGCCTTCGGGTGATGCCACCGCGGGCCCCAGCACAGCAACGCCGTCGCCCCGGCCACCACGATCACCATCGCCGGCAGCCACAGCCGGCGACGCGACACTGTCGTGCTCATCGGCGCAACGCTAGCCGACGGTGATCCAATTGGCGCGCAACAGGCGCCATAGCCTGGGTTAGGTTCACTGCTATGACCATCGCGCAGCAGACCGGGACACTGGCCGACGTGCGCGATGCCCGTCGCGCGTTGATGGCGGCGGTGCAGCCGTGGTGGGTGCAAGCGATGCAGCTGGCGGGCCCCGCGTTCATGGCGGCAAGTACGCTATCGACCCCGCTGCTCGTTGCCGCCTTCGGTGGCACGTCCGTTGTGGTCATCTTCGGCGCTGGGATCGTCATGCTGGCCGTGATTATTGCGGCGGGGGTGCGGCTACGCGCCACACGTCGGCTGCGTCCGTTTAAGCTGCACCTTTGGTCGCGCCGGGCGGGCGCCGCCGTGGGGGCGTTATTCGTGGCCTGGTTGATCGTGACACTGATCCTGATGGCCCTCGTTTTCCGTTGGGAGCTGCCGGCCTGGTGTTTCTCGGTGCTGGTGCTCGTCCTGATTGTGGTGCTCATGGTGTCTTGCTACGCCCTGGCGTGGCGCGTCGACCCGTACGGTATCGACAGTCGGTTGCTGCGCGAAGTGCCCGATCACCCCACGTTCTGGGATCGGGTGCTCGGGTCGCGGCAGCCGCTGGCGGTGTGTGCGGTCCTGGCGTCGGTCGGCCAGATGGACGCGGGCTTACTCGCTCGGGTGTTGCGGCTGACCGACCCGGAACTGGGCCAGCACACCACTGAACTTGTTCGTGCTCAATACCTTTACGCCTACCCGGAGGGCGCGCGGTGGTGGTTCGGGCTCACCCCGCTCGGACGCACGGTCTATCGCCGTCATCTGCGGGCGCTGCTGCAAGCGGGCGGCGGGACCGCCTGATGTGGCCACCGTCGGCGAGATCGCGCTGATCAGCTTCTTGGTGATCGCCGTGGGCGTCATCGGGGTGGCGTTCATTCGCGGGGTGCGGGCCAACGGATTCCCGGACCGACCGGCCGACGGCACCGAGGCCTACCGCGAGGCATTGGGTGGCCCACGCTGGCGGCTGTCGCCGCCCGACCAGGACGACGAGCAGACGTAAATTCGCACAAAACCACGCCCGGGTGTGCGATTTTGCGTCTGCTCGCGCCGCTAGGCGCTGAACCGGTAGTCGTCGAGGTCGAAGCGGCGGCTGTGCCAGACGGCTTCCACCGTCGTGGTGGGCCGCAGCGGCACGTCGCCGTTCTTGTCGAAGTAGTAGCTGTTGGCCAGCCGGCAGCTGTCCTGCCAGAACACCTGCCGGTGCCGTTTGCGCATCATGTCGGCGAAATACCGGGCGTTGGCCTCCTCGGTGACCTCCACCCGGGTCGCCTGCCGGCGTCGGGCCCGCTCCAGGCACCGCACGATGTGATGGGTCTGCGCCTCGATCAGCGCGAAATACGACGAGCCCACGTAACCGTACGGCCCGAAAACACTGAACAGATTCGGGAATCCGGGAATGCTGACCCCCTCGTAGGCCTGCAGCCGGTGCTCGTCCCAAAACCGGCTCAACGAGCGCCCGCCGGCGCCGGTGACCGCGAAGGTGGGCACGCTGTCGGTGTCCATCACCTTGAACCCGGTGGCCAGCACCAGCACGTCGACGTCGTGCTGCTCGCCGTCGGTGGTGGCCACCCCGGCGGGGGTGACCTTGTCGATCGGCTCGGTCACCAGCCGCACGTTGTCCCGGTTGAAGGTGGCCAGGTAGCCGTTGTGGAAGCCGGGCCGTTTGCAGCCGACCGCGTAGCGCGGCGTGAGTTGGTCGCGCACCACCGGGTCGCGGACCTGCTGGCGCAGGTAGGCGCGTCCCGCCGACTCCATCCGTTTCGCCAAGGGAAAAACGGTGAAGTACTGCGCGGCGATCGGGAAGGTCAGCTCGACATAGGCCTGGCTGAGCAGCCGCTGGATGGTCTTGCCGCCGGGAATGCGCATCGCCCACCGCGCCGGCTTGGGCAGCGGCACATCGAGTTTGGGGAAACACCAAATCGGGGTGCGCTGAAACACGGTGAGGTGCTCGACGATTGGCGCGATCTCCGGGATGATCTGCACCGCCGATGCGCCGGTGCCGATGATGGCGACGCGTTTGCCGGCCAGATCCTGGGTGTGGTCCCAGCGCGCGGTGTGCATGGTGAGGCCGTCGAAGCCCTCGACGCCGTCGATATCGGGCAGCTTCGGCACCGTCAGCACCCCGCTGGCGTTGATCAGGAACCGGGCCGTCACCGTCTCGCCGGTATCGAGCTGCACCCGCCACCAACAGCGCGCGTCGTCGAACTCGGCGCCGAGCACCTTGGTGTTGAACCGGATCCGGGACCGGATGCGGTATTTGTCGACGCAGTGCTCGGCGTAGGCCTTCAGCTCCTTGCCCGGTGCGTAGGTGCGCGTCCAATCCGGACTCTGCTCGAACGAGAACTGGTAGGAAAACGACGGAATATCCACGGCGATACCGGGATAGGTGTTCCAATGCCAGGTGCCGCCGACGCCGTCGCCGGCCTCGATCAGCCGGTAGTCGGGCAACCCGGCCCGGTCGAGTTTGATCGCGGCGCCGATCCCGGAGAACCCGGCGCCGACGATCAGCGCGTGGTGATCGGGTGGTGCCACCCGGTCCGCCTCTGCAGCGCGGCTCATCCCCCCACTGTAGGAGCTGCCCGCACCGGGCGGGGCGCCGTTACGGGATCGGGTCGGTGTTCAGCCGCCACGGCGGGAACTGCCGGTTGTCTCCGGCGTGGAACAGGCACAGCTGGTGACCGTCGGGGTCGCGCAGCTTGGCTTCGCGCCACAGCCACGGCTGGTCGGTCGGGGGCTGGGCGAACTCCACGTCGGCCGCCCGCAGCCGGTCGTATTCGCCGTCCAGGTCGTCGCTTTCGAAGTAGATCGTCACCTGCTCGGTGGGCGAGACGGCGTCCACCAGGAACGCCGAGAAGGTACTTGCGCCGACCGGACACTCGAACCGCAGGTAGTCGTCGGTCCGGACGATCAGCCGCAGCCCCAGCAACCGGTAAAACCGCTCGGACCGCGCCAGATCGGTGACGCCCACGCCGACCTGGTTCAACCGCATGACATCACCACAGCGCGGCCCGCAGCGCGGCCAGCCCGCGGTCGGCGGCGATCGGGTCGCCGAGGCGCCGAGCAGGTCGCCGCTGGAGAGGCGTCCACGAACAGGTTGACGTCATACAACGGCACCGAGGTGACCAGGGCGGTTGATGATGTCGGCGGTCGGCAGCAGCACGGCGTAGCCGCTGGCGGCGATATTGGTGAGCGCGTTCACCGCGCTGCTGAGGAAGCCCAGCGGGTTGGCCGCGTCCACGGCGGCGGTGCCCGCGGAGCCGGCGTCCAGCAGCGACAACGGGTTGGCGACGACGTCGGACAGGTTCGGCAGGGACAGGCCGGTCAGCCCGCCGGTGATGTCGTGCACGAAGGCGTCGATGCCCTGCTGGGTGCCGCTGGCCAGCAGGCCGGGAAGTTTCTCGAAGGCGCTCAGGCTGGGGAACAACCCGAACGGGGTGGCCACATTCGCCGGGGCGGTGGACCAGCCGTATTCGGGGTCGCCGTAGCCGAGGTTCACCAGATACGTCAGATCCGGTTGCAGCAGATCCGCGATCGGTTTGCCGATGACCGGAATCGAGCGCACCGGGTCCAGCAGCGGCAGATTCTCGGTAGGAATCATCCAGTAGTTGGTCGCGCCGGTGCCCCCGGGCAGATCCGCCGATCCGGGCAGCAAAATCGCGCCGCCCGGATTTGTCGCTGATTCGGGCGCGATCTGCTCGGGTGTCAGGTCCGGGTAGGTGCCGTGCACGTAGTTGATGCCCGCGAAGGCGTTGAGGTCGGACAGCAGGTTGAGTGGGTAGCGCGGGAAGTCGGCGTAGCCGTCGTATTCCAGTGTGTAAATGTCGGTGGTGAACGGGGTGTCCGTCGGCGTCGCGCCGTAGAAGTTCAGCCCCAGGCTGGGCAGGTTCAACCCCGCGAAACGCTCGAGCAGGCCCCCGTTGGGGTTCATCGGATCGCCGATCAGCACGAAGCTCACCGGCGCGTTCGGGTCGTGGCCGCGAGATTCTGCATTTCCAGCGACGAGATCACCGCGCTCTGCGAGTAGCCGAAGACGACGAGGTCATCGCCGGCATGGTTGGTGATGGCGTCGTTCAAGATGGTGACCCCGCGGTCCACCGAGGTGCTCAGCGGCAAGTCTTTGATCCCGGTCAGCGGATACAACCCCTCCGGGGTGAACAGGCCTTGCGGCGGGTCCGCGGTGTAGCCGCCGAAACCGTTGGGCGCCAGGAACAGGTGGGTCACGTCCTGCACGTACTGCTCGCCCGGGATCGGCTGGCCGCTGCCGCCCATGATCAGCGCCACCTCGTCGGCCAGCAGCGCCGCCTCGGCCCTCACCGTCCTTACCGTCGACTCGAACGCCGACGTCAGGCTCAGCACCGTGGCACCGATCACCGCCAGCACCGCGACAACCAGCGAAAACAACCTGCGACGCAGCATGTGCGACCTCCCTGCGGCGGAGTCGGCGAGCACGACTCCCCGCAGAGTAGCTGAGAATAACCTGAGTTGTGGCCAAACGATTCATAAAGTTTTGGCCGGCGTTCTCGGCTCCCGCTCAGGACCGGGGCCGCGCGGTGGGCCGCCTAGCTCGCCGAGGCGTGCTCCCAGCCGGACCGCTGCAGCAGCCGCACGAAGTCGGCGATGCTCAGCGTCTCCCCGCGCCGGGACGGGTCGATGCTGGCGGCCAGCAACCGGTTCGCCGATTCGTTGCCGGAGCCCGCCCATTCGGCGAACGCGTTGCGGGCCGTCTTGCGTCGCTGCGCGAAGGCGATGTCGACCAGGTGGAAGACCTGGCGGCGGAAGGCGTCGTCGGTGGGCCACGGCGACGTCTCGTACCGGTCCAGCCGCACCAGCCCGGAATAGACCCGCGGGATCGGCCAGAACACGCTCGGCGGCACGGTGCCCAACCTGCGGACCGGCCCGAAGAACCGCATCTTGGCGCTGGGCACCCCGTAGTCCTTGCCGCCCGGTTCGGCGGCCAGCCGCTCGGCCACCTCGGCTTGCACCATCACCATCACGGTCCGCAGCGAGGGGAATTCGGCCAGCACGTGCAGCAGCGCCGGCACCGCCACGTTGTAGGGCAAATTCGCCACCACCGCGGTGGGCTCGTCGTCCAGCTCCGCGCGACGCAGCGACAACACGTCCCGGTTGAGCACGCTCAGCCGGGACGCCTCGCTGCGGGAGTGCTCGGCGATGGTTTGGGGCAGCCGACCGGCCAGCACCGGGTCGATTTCGATGGCGCTGACCGTAGGCCCGCGGTCCAGCAGGGCCAACGTGAGCGAGCCCAGCCCGGGCCCGATCTCCAAGACGTGGTCGTCGCGGTTGACGCCCGCGGCCGACACGATCCGCCGCACGGTGTTGGCGTCATGAACGAAGTTCTGTCCCAGCGATTTTCGGGGCCGAAACTCGAGTTCTTTGGCCAGCTCCCGGATCTCGGTGCGCCCGAGCAGCCGAATCGTCAACGCCTCGCGCTGCACACCGGCCAGGCGCCCCAGCCCTGACGCGCCTGGGTGACCTCGGCGATCGCGATCTGCTCCTCGCGGGTCGCCAGGTCCGCGCGGGGGGCGTACTTCAGACCACCGTTGCGCTCCCAGGTGTTCTGGTCGAACTGCACACCACCGTAGAACCCGTTGCCGGTGTTGATGGCCCAGTTATTGTGCGACTCGCAGCTGGCGATCCGGTCCCACGCGCTGCCGTAGACCGACTCGGGCACCTCGGTGCCCGGCTTGGTGCCGACCCGCAGCACCGAGTCGCGGGCCGGGGTCACCACGGTGTTGGCCACCGGCAGCCGACCGGTCTCCACCCCGTTGACCGTGGCCACCGCGAAGGTCACATCCTGGGTGCCCGGGGTGCCCGGGTCCTCGACGACCGACCGGCTCATGTTCATCTCCGGGTCCTCGATGCGCTGCGCGTTCGGGGTCAACTCCCGGCGCTCGGTGACCTGCTCGACCCGGATGCGGGTCACCTGGACCTGCATGCCCTCGGTGACCGGCGCGGACGCGGCCGGGGTCACCTTGTCGCCCTGTTCCAGCGGGGCGCCGGCGGCGGCGAGCAGGCCCGCGACGTTCGGCGCGGCCAGGTGCACGGCGCGGATCGCGCCGCCGTCGTCGATCTGCACGTTCTTGGCGGTGACCACCGGCAGGGCCATGCCGGCCAGCGGGACCCGGCTACCGCGGGAGGCCGCGGCCGGGGCGGTGTCGGTCATCGACAGCTGCGCCAACGCCTCGTCCACGGTCGAGGCCGTCGTCCAGACGTCCTTGTCCTGGCCGCCGTCCAGCGAGATGTGCAGCGGCCGGCTGCGCCGCAACATGATGGTGTCGGCGTCGTGCACCTGCACGTCACCGGCCGGGTACAGGTCGTCGCGCTCGGCGACGGCGAATCCGTTCTCCTCGACGATGTCGATCACCCGCGACTTCATCGTGGTCACCGTGACCGGCGTCCCGTCGACGTTGAGGGTGACCGTCTTTTGCGCGGCGACCGCGTAACCACCGGCGAAGGTCAGCACCAGCAGCAACGCGGCGACCAGGACTCGCAATATCGGTGATGGGGTCTGGTGCAGCTTGGTGAGTACGTTCAACGTGCGTCTTCCCCGACCTCAAAAACCTCAGTGACAAACTAAACGGGCCCGCAGGCCCGCAATTCGATAACGAGACGGTAACGAACCTGTCTACATCGGGCAACTTGCGGAGCCCGTCTCGAGCGGTTCTTACTGGACTCTTAAAGCCCGTACACCCGTCGCGCGTTGCCGGTGGACGCCCCGGCCAGCTCGTCGGCCGGCCGATCCAGTAGTTCGGCCAACGCCCGGACAGTGTATGGGAGGCAATACGGCTCGTTGGGCGCGCCGCGGTACGGGTGCGGCGTCAAAAAGGGTGCGTCGGTCTCCACCAGCAGCTGGTCGACCGGGATCAGCGGCGCGGCTTCTCGCAGGTCACGGGCGTTGCGGAAGCTGACCGTGCCGGACAGGCTGAGCAGCCAGCCGGCGTCGATGCAGCTGTGAGCCATCGCCGGCCCGGACGAGAAGCAGTGGAAGATCACAGTCTCGGGGGCGCCCTCGGCGGCCAAAACGTCCAGCACCTCGGTGTCGGCGTCGCGGTTGTGGATCATCAGCGGCTTGCCGGTCCGCTTGGCCAGGTCGATATGCCACGCAAAGGCCTCCCTTTGCGTCGCCGGTTCGGCGCAGCCCTGCAGCCGGCCCGGCCAGTACAAGTCCAGGCCGGTCTCCCCGATCGCCACCACCCGCGGATGGGCGGCCAGCCGCTCGATCTCGGCGCGGGCGTCGTCGGTGAGGGCGTTAGCGCGGGTGGGATGCAGCGCCACCGCGGCGTAGACCCGCGGATCCCAGTCGGCGGCGCGGGTCACCCAGCGCGCCGACGCCAGATCGTCGGCGACGGTGACGACGGCTTCGACCCCGGCCTGCGCGGCCCGGTCCAGCAGCGTCCGCACCCCGTCGGCGTCGGTCGCGCCGCACGCGTCCAGATGGGTATGCGCGTCGATCAGCGGGGCCAGCGGCGGCGGAGCCGGTGGCGCTTCTCGTTTGGCTGACCGTTTGGAGCTCACGCGCACACAATAGGGTGGTATCCGATGAGGCCCTACTACGTCACCACGGCGATCACCTACCCCAACGGTGAGCCGCACATCGGGCACGCCTACGAGTACATCGCCACCGACGCGATCGCCCGGTTCCGCCGGCTCGACGGCTTCGACGTGCGCTACCTGACCGGCACCGACGAGCACGGGCTGAAGATGGTGGAGACCGCCGCCGCCGAGGGCCTGCCCACCGCCGAGCTGGCCCGGCGCAACTCGGATGTGTTCCAGCGGCTGCAGGAGAAACTGAACATCTCCTTCGACCGGTTCATCCGCACCACCGACGCCGACCACCTGGAAGCGTCCACGGCGATCTGGCAGCGGATGGTCGACGCCGGCGACATCTACCTCGACACGTATTCGGGCTGGTATTCGGTGCGCGACGAGCGGTTCTTCACCGAATCCGAGACCCGGCTCGCCGCTGACGGCACCCGGGTGGCCACCGAGACGGGGGCGCCGGTGACCTGGACCGAGGAGCAGACCTACTTTTTCCGGCTGTCGGCGTACACCGAGAAGCTGTTGGCGCACTACGCCGCGCACCCGGAGTTCATCGCGCCGGACGTGCGGCGCAACGAGGTGGTCAGCTTCGTCTCCGGCGGGCTGCGCGATCTGTCCATCTCGCGGACGTCGTTCGACTGGGGGGTGCCGGTCCCCGACCATCCCGATCACGTCATGTACGTGTGGGTGGACGCGCTGACCAATTACCTGACCGGGGTGGGTTATCCCGACACCGACTCGGCGCTGTTCCGCCGCTTTTGGCCGGCCGATCTGCACATGATCGGCAAGGACATCATCCGGTTCCACACCGTGTACTGGCCGGCGTTTTTGATGTCGGCCGGAATCGAGTTGCCGCGCCGGGTTTTTGCGCATGGGTTCCTGCTCAACCGGGGCGAGAAGATGAGCAAGTCGGTGGGCAACGTCATCGACCCGGTGGCCTTGGTCGAGCGGTTCGGGGTGGACCAGGTGCGGTATTTCCTGTTGCGCGAAATCCCGTTCGGCCAGGACGGCAGCTACTCCGACGAGGCGATGATCACCCGGGTCAACACCGACCTGGCCAACGAGCTGGGCAACCTGGCGCAGCGGTCGCTGTCGATGGTGGCCAAGAACTTGGACGGCGTGGTGCCGGTGCCCACGGATCTCACGGCCGACGACGACGAGCTGCTGGCGTTGGCCGACGGGCTGCTGGATCGGGTGCGCGCCCACTTCGACGCCCAGGCCATGCATTTGGCGCTGGAGGCGATCTGGTTGGCGCTGGGCGCGGCCAACAAGTACTTCTCGGCGCAGCAGCCGTGGGTGCTGCGCAAGAGTGAATCCGCCGCCGACCAAACCCGATTCGGCACCGTGCTGTACACGACGCTGGAGGTGGTGCGCATCGCGGCGCTGCTGATCCAGCCGGTGCTGCCCGAATCGGCGGGCAAGCTGCTGGATCTGCTGGGACAGCCCGAGCAGCAGCGCACGTTTGCCGCGGTGGCCGAGCGGCTCAAGCCGGGGATCACGCTGCCCGCACCCACCGGGGTGTTCCCGCGCTATCAAGTGGAGTGAGTGTGCCCGGCGAGCAGACACAAAAGCCCCCATTTCCTGCCGAAATGAGGGGCTTTTGTGTCTGCTCGCGCGGGGTAGGCCGCGGGGTGGCGGTCCTGATCGTCGCCCTCGGGCTCGCTGCGTGCGGTGGGCATCCGACCCGACAGCCCCCGGGGGCGGGGCAGCCCACCGAACCGCACAAGCCGCCCGCGGAGACGGTGCTGCCGTTCACCGACTTGATGGACCCCGGCGAGGTGGCCGTCGACGCCCGCGGCAACGTGTACGTCGTCGACCTGGGGCTCACCCGGGTGGTGGAGTTACCGGCGGACCAGCCACACCAACAGACAGTGCCGTTCACCGGTCTGGCCAGCCCGGAGGGGGTGGCGGTCGACGCCGCGGGCCGGGTTTACGTCAGCGACACCGGCAACCATCGGGTGCTGACGTTGGCGGCCGGGTCGAAAACCCAGGAGCAGCTGCCGTTCACCGACCTGCAGTACCCCAATGCGATGGCCGTCGACGCCGCCGGCGACCTGTACCTCACCGATATCGGCACCAACCGGGTGCTGAAGTTGCCGGCGGGGTCGAATACCCAACAGCTGCTGCCGTTTTCCGATCTCGGCGGCGTGTACGGGGTGGCGGTCGATCACGCCGGCGACGTCTACGTCTCCGACTTCGACCAGCACCGGGTGCTGATGCTGCCCGGCGGGTCGGGCGCGCAACAGGTGTTGCCGTTCGACGACCTCAAGGGCCCGATCGGGGTGGCCGTCGACGCCGGCGGCGCCGTGTACGTGATCGACGACGGCCGGGTGCTGAAGCTGCCGAAAGGCGCGACACACCAGCAGGTTCTGCCGTTCAGCGACCTGCACAACCCCCGGGATGTGGCGATCGATTCGGCCGGAAACGTCTACGTCACCGATGACGGCGCCAACAGGAAACGGGTATGGAAGCTGGCCGCCGGCTAACCGTCACGACTCCCCCGCTGCGGCGCGGGGCGCTGATGTTGGCCGGTCTCGTCGTAATTGCCGCCGGCACGGTGGGCTGTCGATCTGATCGCCGCTCGCCACCCGCAACGCCACCGTCTGCGCAGCCAACCGCTCAGGTGGTGCTGCCGTTGACCGGCCTGCACGCCAACGGCATTGCGGTCGACGCCGCCGGGAATGTCTTTGTCAGCGACTACGACAACAACCGGGTGGTCGAGCTGCCGACCGGATCCGGCGCCCAGCGGGACTTGCCGTTCACCGGTTTGCATCACCCGGTGGGCGTGGCGGTCGACGCCGCCGGCGACGTCTATGTCGCCGACTACGACAACAACCGGGTGGTGGAGTTACCGTCCGGGTCCGGCGCCCAGCGGGCGTTCACCGACCTGCCCCGCCCCTACGGGGTGGCCGTCGACGACGAGGACAACGTGTACGTCACCGTTAACCGCGATGGCGCAGACCAAGTCATGCAGCTGGCCACCGGGACGGGCACCCGACAAGTGTTGCCGTTCACCGGTCTACAAGAACCCTGGGGTGTGGCAGTCGATGCCGCCCGCACGGTCTACGTCGCCGACACCGACAGCAATCGGGTGCTGAAACTGCCGGCCGGGTCGACCACCCAGGAGGCGTTGCCGTTCACCGGGCTCTACCACCCCGGTGCGCTGACCGTCGATGCCGCCGGCAACGTGTACATCACCGACTACGACAACGACCGGGTCCTGAAGTTGGCGGCCGGCTCGGATACCCAGCAGGTGCTGCCGTTCACCGGCCTCGCGTCCCCGGTGGGGGTGGCGGTGGATGCCGCGGGCGATGTCTACGTCGCCGACGGCCTGTACCCGCGGGTGCTGAAGTTACCGGCGCGCTGATCGCTAGAACCGCCGAGCAGACGCAGAATCGCATTCAAAGTGGGTGTCGCGTGCGAATCTGCGTCTGCTCGTCGGTGGCGGCCTGCGATAACCTGAGCCGCAACCTGGGGAGGCGACGGCAACGATGACGGAAAGCGGCAGGCTGGCGCCGGGGGCGGTGTTCGCCGGATACACCATCGAACGCGTCCTCGGCGGCGGCGGAATGGGAACCGTCTACGTGGCAGCTCATCCGCGACTGCCGCGGCGGGTGGCGTTGAAGCTCCTTCACCTCGACCTGACCCGCGACGACTATGTGCGGTCCCGGTTCGAATCCGAAGCCGGCCATGTGGCCCGGCTGGAGCACCCCAACATCGTCGGCGTCTACGACACCGGGCGCGAGGGCAACCAACTGTGGATCGCCATGCAATACATCGAGGGCAGCAGCGCTGGCGATGCGCTGCGGAGTGGCGGGCCACTTGCCCCCGAGCAGGCGGTGAGGGTCATCGGTGAAACCGCCAAAGCGCTGGACTACGCCCACGGTGAGGGGGTGCTGCACCGCGACGTCAAGCCGGACAACATTCTCCTCGAACAGGACCGCTCCAACCGGGCCGGGCGGGTGTTGCTGGCCGACTTCGGGATTGCCAAAGCTTTGGCGGAGACCTCGCATCTGACCCGCACCGGCATGCTGGTGGCCAGCCTGCAGTACGCCGCACCAGAACAATTCGACGGCGAGGCGCTCGACGAACGCACCGACGTGTATGCGCTGGGCTGCACGCTTTTTCACCTTTTGACCGGGCGACCACCCTATCCCGGGACCTCGTTGCCGGAGCTGATGCGCGGCCACCTCATGACACCGGTCCCGCAGGCGAGTGCGGTGCGCCCCGGTTTGGCGCCGGCCTGGGATGCGGTGTTCATGCGGTCACTGGCGAAAAGCCGCCAGGACCGATTTCCCAGCTGCGGGGCGCTGGCGGAGGCAGCCACCGCTGTAGTGGCGCAACGGGGCGTCGCGGCACCACTTCCCGATATCGGACATGCCGCCGACACGCTGCTGGCGCCGACACCGACCCTATACGCCGAGCAGACCTTGCACGCCCAGCCCGCGCAGACTGCGGCGGTCGCGGCGTGGCCATCACACCAGCCATCGGCGCCAACTGACGTCCGATCCATCCCGGCGCCGCGACCGAGGTGGCCTCGCCGCCTGTTGATCCTGGGTGCAGTCATTTTCCTGATGGCCGGCCTCATCGCCGGGGTCGTCGGATACCGGATGTACAAGAGCGCTCATCCACCGGCTCTGCCACCGCCGCCGGGGGCGCTGCCCAGCTTGCGTGGCACCGACGTTCGGGTGGATGCCGCTGGGAACCTCTACGTCAGGGACGACACTCGGCTACTGAAACTGCCGGCGGGTTCGACCACGCCACAGGAGCTACCAGCCCTGGGCATTGGCTGGAATAGCAAGTTCGCGGTCGACAATGCCGGAAACGTCTACGCCACCAACCCGCCGCATGTGGTGAAACTACCGGCGGGTTCGACCACGCCACAGGATCTCCCATTCCCGGAGTTTTACCTCATGAGTGATTTGACAGTTGATTCCGCCGGCACGGTCTACGCTGCCTTGGACGGAATCTGGACCAGATTATCCGCGGGGTCAAATACCCCGCAGCACACGTCATTCCTGGAGGCGGACAGCCCAGGATTCGGTGCGGGCAGCCCGGAACGCATAGCGGTCGACTCCGAGGGAAACATCTATTTCAGCTGTTCGCGGGTCAAAGACGGTGAAACTGCGGTGATGAAAGTAGAGGGGCAGGTGAATTGGGGCCCGGTTGGAGCAACACTCCCCTACTCCTTCGCCAAGAAACTGCCATTCACCGGGCTCAAGTACCCCGGCGGTGTGGCGGTCGATCGGACCGGAAACGTCTACACCACCGACAGCGCTAATGCCCGGGTGCTGAAATTGCCGGCGGGCTCGAACACCCCGGAGGTGTTGCCGTTCACCGAACTCAGATACCCGGAAGATGTGGCGGTCGACGCCGACGGGAACGTCTATGTCGGCGACCTGGGCGGCTGGATAGTGAAGTTGGCGGCAAGGTAGCCCGCTACCGCGCCTCCAGTCGCACGACGACCGCCACCCGACCCCGCTCATCGCGATGCGCGACGGCATGCCCCGTCCGGTCCGCACCGTCCAACCGAATCGTCAGCGGGCCGCCGTCACCGAGGAAGTTTCGCCACCACGCTTTCGCATCCGGCATCGCGACCCCGATCGTCACCTCATCGCCGCTGCGCTGATAGCCCACCGGCAGGCTGAACGTCTGCCCGGACCGGCGCCCGACATAGCTGATCGTCGTGATCTGCCGGCGCAGCAGCGGACCGATCAGCGGCGCCGAGACCAGCGCCGTTGTCGCGCCGTTGAACACATTCACAAACACCCGCAACGGGCCACCGAACGCCACAAGCCCACCCTACGCAACGCGGTGACCCTGATCACAACCTGTCACATCCCGGCGCTCCGCGGTGTCTTGAGGGCACAACCAACAGGCAGGAGACATCATGACCCGCACCCATGTCGTCGTCATCGGCGGCGGCTACGCCGGCACCCTGGCCGCCAACCACCTGCGGGTGCGGCCCGACATCGACGTCACCCTGGTCAACCCGCGGCCGGCGTTCGTCGAACGGATCCGGCTGCACCAGCACGTGGCCGGCACCTACCGGGCCACCGTCGACTACGGCACGCTGCTCGGCGACGGGGTCCAGTTGCTGGTCGACAAGGCCACCCGGATCAACGCCGCCGACCGGCGCGTTGACTTGGCGTCCGGTCGCGAACTGACCTACGACTACCTCATCTACGCCGCCGGCAGCACCGGCGCGGTGCCGAACACGGTGCCCGGCGCCGCCGAATTCGCCTACCCGGTGGCCGAATTCGAGGCCGCACAGCAGCTGCAGCACCGGCTCGACGAGCTGCACCCCGATGCCCCGGTGACCGTGGTCGGCGGCGGGCTGACCGGCATCGAGACGTCCTCGGAGCTGGCCGAG
>PPEA01000126.1 GCA_002967005.1 Mycobacterium talmoniae | reverse complement strand
CGGCGGCCAGCGCGGCCAGCAAGCTGCGCCGCGCCGCGGCCTTGCGCGGGGCGAAACCCTCGAAGCAGAACTTCTCCGCCGACAGCCCCGACACCGCCAGCGCGGTAGTCACCGCGGACGGTCCGGGCAGGCAGCTCACCGCCAGGTCGGCGGCGACGCACGCCGTCACCAGCCGGTAGCCGGGGTCGCTGATCAGCGGCATGCCGGCGTCGCTGACCACCAGCACCGTCGCGCCGGCCTCGATGGCCGCCACCAGCGACCGGCACCCGCCCGGCCTCATTGGCGTCGAACAGGCTGACCAGCTGTCCGGCGATGCGGACCTGCAGCGCGACGCCAGGGTCCGCACCCGCCGGGTGTCCTCGGCGGCCACCACGTCGGCGGAGCCCAGCGCGGCCACCAGCCGCGGGGACGCGTCGGAGGGCTGACCCAGCGGGGTCGCGCCCAGCAACAGTCGACCGCCGCTCATGGCGCACAGCTTACGATCGTGGGGATGACCGCCCCGCCCGCTATAGCCCCCGCACCGGAGCGCATGGTCCCCGTCATCAGCCCCGGCCCGTTGGTACCGGTCCCGGATTTCGGGCCGGTCGACCGGCTCAACGGCTGGGTGATGACCGGGGGGATCACCGCGCTGGCGGCGGTGACGCGGTTTATGAACCTGGGTTCGCCGACCGATGCCGGCACCCCGATCTTCGACGAAAAGCACTACGCGCCGCAGGCCTGGCAGATGCTGGGCAACCACGGTGTCGAGGACAACCCCGGCTTCGGCCTGGTCGTGCACCCCCCGGTCGGCAAACAACTGATCGCGTTGGGCGAGGCAATCTTCGGCTACACCGGGGTGGGCTGGCGGTTCACCGGCGCGCTGCTCGGCGTGCTCCTGGTGGCGCTGGTGGCGCGCATCGTGCGCCGGATCAGCCGCTCCACGCTGGTGGGCGGGATCGCCGGGCTGCTGCTCATCGCCGAGAGCGTCAGCTTCGTCGCGGCCCGCACCGCGCTGCTCGACGGGTTTTTGACGTTCTTGTGGTGGCGGCGTTCGGCGCGCTGATCGTGGACCGCGACCAGGTGCGGGAACGGATGCACACCGTGCTCACCGAGGGCCGCAGCGCCGACACGCCGTGGGGGCCGCGGCTGGGGGTGCGCTGGTGGCGGTTCGGCGCCGGGGTGCTGCTCGGGTTGGCGTGCGCCACCAAGTGGTCCGGGCTGTATTTCGTGCTGTTTTTCGGGCTGATGTCGCTGGCGTTCGACGTCGCGGCGCGCCGCCAGTACCGGGTGCTGCGCCCGTGGCTGGGGACGGTGCGCCGCGACGTGGGCCCGACGCTGTATGCGCTGCTGCTCATCCCGTTCGGGGTGTATCTGGCGTCGTATGCGCCCTGGTTCGCCTCGGAGACGGCGGTGGACCGCCACGAGATCGGCCACACCATCGGCCCGGACACCGCGTTCCCGCTGCCCGCCGCGGTGCGGTCGCTGTGGCACTACACCTACCAGGCGTATCACTTCCATGCGGGCCTGACGAATGCGGCCGGCAACTACCACCCCTGGGAGTCCAAGCCGTGGACCTGGCCGATGTCGCTGCGGCCGGTGCTGTACGCCATCGATCAGCAAAACGTGCCCGGCTGCGGGCCGCAGTCGTGTGTGAAGGCGGTGATGCTGGTCGGCACCCCGGCCATGTGGTGGCTGGCGGTGCCGGTGCTGTTCTACGCGACCTGGCGGACGGCGGTGCGCCGCGACTGGCGCTACGCGGCGATCCTGGTCGGCTACTGCGCGGGCTGGCTGCCCTGGTTCGCCGACATCGACCGGCAGATGTACTTCTTCTATGCGGTGGTCATGGCGCCGTTTTTGGTGATGGCGCTCGCGGTGATCCTCGGCGACATCCTCTACCAACCCGGCCAGGGCGCCGAGCGGCGCACCCTGGGGCTGATCGTGGTGTGCTGCTACATCGCGATGGTGTTGACCAACTTCGCCTGGCTGTTCCCGGTGCTCACCGGCCAGCCCATCTCGCAGAGCACCTGGAATATGGAGATCTGGCTGCCCAGCTGGCGCTGAACGCAGCCGCCGACTCGAACAGGCGTGCGATAAACTGGGCGGCGTGGCGATACCGGTACAGGAGTCGCTGTTCGCCGTCGCCGAGCGGAGAGCGCTCGGTGGCGGCGCCTGGCTCGACATTCGCTCCAACTGGGCGACCGACGCCGACGAGCTGTTCGACGCCCTGCACTCGACGGTGCCGTGGCGGGCCGAGCGCCGCCAGATGTATGAGCGGACGCTCGATGTGCCGCGGCTGGTGAGCTTTCACGACCTGACCGTCGACGCGCCCCCGCATCCGGCGTTGACCCGGCTCCGACGTCGGCTCAACGACATCTACGCCGGTGAACTCGGCGAGCCGTTCACCAGCGCGGGGCTGTGCCTGTACCGGGATGGCTCCGACAGCGTCGCTTGGCACGGCGACACCATCGGCCGCAGCAGCACCGAGGACACCATGGTCGCGATCGTCAGCCTGGGCGCCACCCGCACGTTCGCGTTACGGCCCCGCGGCGGCGGGCCGTCGTTGCGGCTACCGCAGCAGCACGGCGACCTGCTGGTGATGGGCGGCTCCTGCCAACGCACCTGGGAGCACGCGATTCCCAAGACGTCGCGGCGCATCGGCCCGCGGATCAGCATCCAGTTTCGGCCCCGCGACGTGCGCTGAGGCAGGCTCAGCTGCGGATCGCCGCCACCGCCTCGGTGAGCAGCTTCTTGGCCCGCTCGGTGTCGACCTTCGCGGGGGGTTTGTTCGGCAGCACCAGCGGGTTGGCGGTGACGATCACCTGGTAGTCACCGAAATGCGCGGAGTAGGTGTACAGCTCGCCGGCGCGGGATTGCCCGTTGTTGCCCACCGTCCGCACCGCCCGGTGGACGCCAAGCGTGCGCGCCCCGTCGATCTTCGGCGCGTCGACCGCCTTGATGACCCCGTTGAGGTGGCCCCCGAAGAACTGGACCGTCTCGCAGCCCCGCTGCGGTTGGTTGACCGGTATCGGTTCGGAGGTTTCTAGGGCGATGGTGATGAAGCGGTTGCCGTTTCCCTCGGCCGCGACCGCGGCCATGTTGCCCTGGGTGCCCTCGGGCAGCTGCTGGCCGGTCGCGAACTTCGAACAGCTGGCGGGATCGAATTTCAACCCTTCCGGCAGCTTGCGGCTGGACAGCATCTTGGGGTCGATGCCCGACTTCCCGAAGTCCTTGACCTTGAACTCCGGGCCGAAACTGGATTTGACGGCGTTGACCTTGGTGATGTCGGCGGAGACTGACTCCGCTGATTTGTCGGATCCGCAGGCGGCCAGCCAGCACGCACATCCGATCGCGAGTACAGCCTTCGGGTTCAGCATCGTGGTCAATCTACCGAACCGGTCGCGGTCAGCTCCGCAAAGCGGACACCGTTTTCTTCAGCAGGTCGGCGGCGAATCCCGGGCCGAGCGCCGGATGCGGGGCGCCGGGGTCGGCGACCACGGCGGTGAATGCATAGTAGTCACCCAGGTAGGCGGTGAAAGTGTCTGCACGGGAAGTAATTTGGGTGCCACCCTCGACGACGGTGCTGATCGCGCTGGCCAGGCCGAGGGTGTCAGCGCCGTCGATGCGGGGCGGGTCGATCAACTGCACCCGGGCGGTGGTGCGGCCCTGGGTCATGGTCCAGTGCGGACACTGGGCCACCCGGCCCCGATCCAGGGCCAGCGGTCCGGTCGTCGACGCCGCGACCACCGCGTAGCTGAGCCCGCCCGGCCCG
>PPEA01000125.1 GCA_002967005.1 Mycobacterium talmoniae | reverse complement strand
CGACGTCGGCGACCGCGCGGCGATCGCCTGCGCCCTGGGTGGTCCGGAGCGGCGCACGCTGTTTCTGCTGTCGAGCACCGACGCTACCCGCAGCGGCTCGCCGGGACCCGAAACTCCCGGCTGGACACCGTGACCGTGGATATCCCCGGGGCGGGCCTGCCCTGATGCGCCGATAAAGGTGGACGATGACCGACTGCTACTACGAACGCCTCGAGGACACCGGCATCGGCGAGAAGTTCGTCGCGACCGACCTGGTACGCAGCACCTGGTCAGCCCAGATTCAGCACGCCGCACCGGTTTCGGCGTTGCTGGTGCGGGCGTTGGAGCGCTGCGCGGCCCGCGACGACACCCCGGTGACACCGCGGACCTCATAGCCGGGCGGCATCGCGCCGCGGACCCGGCTGATATTGGCCGGGTTGATGCGCGACGACGGGGTTGCCGAGCCCGACGACTCGGGCCGGTGTTGCGGCGGGTGGCCACACCCGGCGACCAGCACCACTACTGCCGCACCGACCCAGCACCGCCGCATGCCCGGTTACCCGAATGTCTGGATCACTTGGCGGGCAACGTCTTCGACTTGCTCGAGCAGGTGCTGATCCAACGGCAGCTCCGTCAGGGGCGGCACGTCGATGATGGTGGTGACCACCCCGGGCTCGTCGCGCTGCCAGAACGCCCCGTGATGGTCCATGATGGCCCGCATCGGCGCGTTGTCGGAGAGCACCCGCGCGGAGAACTTTTCCACCCCGCCCACCCGGGCCGCGACGGCCAGCGCACTCATCAGGAAGGTGCCGATCCCGCGGCCCTGGTAGGCGTCTCCGACGGTGAAGGCGACCTCGGCGACGGTCGGGGCGTCCTCGTCCCGGACGAAGCGGGCGTCGGCCACCGGGGATCCGTCCAGTGTGGTCACCACCCAGACGAAGTGGTCGACGTAGTCGACCTCGGCCAGATAGTGCATCAACGCCGGGCTGGGGATCCGCGGTGTCATGAATCGGCGGTACAGCGTGTCGTTGGAGAACTGGACGTGTCCGTGCAGCGTTCGTTCCCGGTCACCGGGCAGCACCGGACGCAGCAGCAGTTCTCCCCCGTCGCGGTCCTGGATGGGGATCGGGGTGATGAACGCGGCCAGGCGCTGACGCACGGTGCGCACCAGCCGGTCCATGACCGCCGGGATGTGCACCAGCTCGGCGAACGCCTGGTCGTCGCCGATCCAGCCGGTCAGGGGCGTGGTGGTGCACACCGTCGCGGTCCGCGGAATGTGGCGGAGCAACGCGATCTCGCCGACGATCATGCCGGCGGAGACCTCGTCCAGGGTCACCGCGCCGTCGTCGCGGCGGTGCCTGACCTGCGCGGTTCCCGACGAGATCAACAGGAACGAGACGGCCTGCTCGCCCTGCTGCATCAGCACCTGCCCGGTGGCGGCGCGGAGCGGTTGCAGCCGTTTGACCAGCGGCGCCAAGTCCTCGGCCGAACATCCCTGGAAAATGTCCATGGTCGCCAGTTCGTCGGCGCGCACCGTCAGTTCGGCCACCCATAGCCCCCAACCAGGTCGAGGTCGTCTGATTTAGGTTATGGCCCCGACCGCGAGGGGGCAATCGCCCCGGATCGGGCGTGGCGCGCGTCGGTCGTTAGCCTCACCATGCGGGGACAACAGGTGTGAGGAAAAGGCGGGGCATGACTGGGCTGGACGGAAAACTGCACGATATCTACGACGAGGTGCTGCGCCGCAACCCCGGCGAAACGGAATTCCACCAGGCCGTCTACGAAGTGCTGAACAGCCTTGGACCCGTGGTCGCCAAACATCCGCAGTACACCGATAGCGCGGTGATCCGCCGGATGTGCGAGCCGGAGCGACAGATCATCTTTCGGGTGCCCTGGGCAGACGATCACGGCGCCGTGCAAATCAACCGGGGCTTTCGGGTGGAGTTCAACTCCGCGCTGGGCCCCTACAAGGGCGGACTACGGTTCCACCCC
Source organism: Mycobacterium talmoniae (assembly GCA_002967005.1). Classification (GTDB taxonomy): domain Bacteria; phylum Actinomycetota; class Actinomycetes; order Mycobacteriales; family Mycobacteriaceae; genus Mycobacterium; species Mycobacterium talmoniae. The sequence goes on along the minus strand of PPEA01000125.1, from coordinate 10,859 downwards.
TCGGTGTACCTCGGGATCATCAAGTTCCTGGGATTCGAGCAGATCTTCAAAAATTCGCTGACCGGCCTGCCCATCGGCGGCGGCAAGGGCGGTTCGGACTTCGACCCCAAGGGCCGCTCCGACGGGGAGATCATGCGGTTCTGCCAGTCGTTCATGACCGAGCTCTACCGCCACATCGGCGAATACACCGACGTCCCGGCCGGCGACATCGGGGTGGGCAGCCGCGAAATCGGCTACCTGTTCGGCCAGTACAAGCGGATCACCAACCGCTACGAGTCGGGGGTGCTGACCGGCAAGGGCCTGACCTGGGGCGGATCGCAGGTCCGGACCGAGGCCACCGGGTACGGCGCGGTGTACTTCATCGACGAGATCCTCAAAGCCGCGCACGATTCGTTCGACGGCAAACGCGCGGTGGTGTCGGGGTCGGGCAACGTCGCGATCTACGCGATCGAGAAGATCCATCAGCTCGGCGGCACCGTGGTCGCCTGCTCGGATTCCTCCGGCTATGTCGTCGACGAAAAGGGCATCGACCTGGAGCTGCTCAAAGAGGTCAAAGAGCAGCGCCGGGAGCGGCTACAGGCCTACAGCGACGGCCGCGGCGGCGCGGCGGACTTCGTCGCGGGCCGGTTGACCTGGGACGTCCCCTGCGACATCGCGGTGCCCAGCGCCACCCACAACGAGCTCAACGCCGCCGACGCCGCCCGGCTGATCAAAAACGGCTGCCGCATCGTCGCCGAAGGCGCGAATATGCCGTGCACCCCCGACGCGGTCAAGGCGTTCGCCGAGGCGGGGGTGACCTTCGCGCCGGGCAAGGCGGCCAACGCCGGCGGGGTCGCCACCAGCGCACTGGAGATGCAGCAGAATGCATCCCGCGACTCGTGGACCTTCGGCTACACGGAACAGCGACTGGCCGCCATCATGCACGGCATCCACGACCGCTGCCTGGCCACCGCCGAGGAGTACGGTGCGCCCGGCAATTACATCACCGGCGCCAACATCGCCGGGTTCACCCAGGTAGCCGACGCCATGCTGGCCCAGGGCCTGATCTGAGCGTCGCGGCGTTGGCGCTGCGCCGCGTTGACTCTGCGCTGCGTTGACTCTGCGCGTACCAGGGGGTCTACTCGAACTTTTGCCTGGTAGCCGCAGAGTCAATCGAGGTTCTCCACGACCATCCCTGACGTCAGGCGAGTGCGACGCCCAACTCCTCGGCGAACACCTTGATCATGTGCTGTACGCCGATTTCGTTGCGGCCGATGATCATATGGTCGTGCTGGCCGTGCCGGACACCCTCGCCGCATTGCGGCAGCATGGCGAAGTCCTCGTCACGCACCGCGGCATGCACGCCGTCGAACACGGCGTCGTAGCCGGCGCGCATGTCCTCGGTGGTGGCGGGCACGCGTCCCATCCAACTGTGCCGCACGGTACAGCGGGTCGGCTCGCCGGCGGGCAGCATGTCGATGATCTCCACGCCCACGGGACTATTGGCGAGGATGAGGTTCGGGTACACCCAGTAGATGACGCCCATGTTGGCCAGTGGCTCACGGGATGCCTCGGGATCGGATTCCACGTTGGTGATCCAGTTGAACGGGAACCCGATCCGATGATGCTTACCGAACTCGTCGTAGACCATCGTGTTGGCGAGCGTGTTTTGCCCGATCAGGCTTTGCCCGTGGACGTACGGGAAGTGGTAGCCCTCGGCGAAGGCTTCCAACGCGCCCTTCCACGACACCTCGGAGGTGAACTCACGCTCCTTGTGATAGCCGTAGGACCCGTAGTTCCACAGCGCCAGTTCGGCACCGAAGTCACCCAGGTGCGCGTCGAGGTCGAGGGTCGCGTCGGCGGTCAGCACCGCCCAGATGAAACCGTGCCGCTCCTCGGAGGGCAGTTCCACCAATCCGTAGTCCCGGGTGTCCATCGAATCGAAGCCGGCCTTGCCCGGCACCATGAACAGTTCGCCGGTGTTCTTGTAGGTCCAGGCGTGATACGGGCACACGAACCGGGCAGCGTTGCCCGACCCGCAGGCCGGCATCGCGCCACGGTGCCGGCAGTAGTTGAGCAAGACGTGGCTGGCGCCGGAGCGGTCACGGGTCACCAACAGCGAATCGCCCAGCACCGAGCGCACCACGTAGTCGTTCTTTTCCGGCAGTTGCGCCGACGGCACGATAGCCAACGGCACCCGGCGCAGGATCTGCGACTCCTCGATCTCGGTGATCTTGGGATCGCGGTAATAGTGCAGCGGCACTCGAAGTTCGCGGTCGGCCAGGTCCGTCGTTCCGTCCAGGGCGTGCCGTAAGCCGCGCCGGGTCAACGCCTCGTCGGTGCCGCGCACCGGGCTGTGGGTCGTCGTCACCATCGTCTCCTTCGATTCCCTTTGACCATACAGTGATCATGGTTTGTATTGTCAAGGTTGCGGCCCCGATTGTGCGACGATCACGCGATGCGGCGACACGGCTGGTCGGGAGACATTCCGGATGACGACGACGAAGCGGTCGCGCGCATCCTGGCCGCGACGCGCGGCGCTATCGATGAGCGCGGCACCGCCAGCGTGTCGGAGGTCGCTCAGGCGCTGGGCGTCACCCGGCAGACGATCTACCGCTACTTCCCCACCCATGAGGCGCTGTTGGGCGCCACGGCACTGTCGTCGGTGGACGGCTTCCTCGATCGGCTGGCGGCCCATCTAGGGTCGATCACCGATCCCACCGAGGCCGTGGTGGAGGGCATCGCCTACACCTTCGAACAACTGGCCCACGACAAGTACCTCGGCCTGGTGTTCCAGCCGGGCAAGGCCAGCGCCTTCACCGCGGGGGTGACCTCCGACCTGGCCATCTCGTTCGGCCGGTCGATCCTGCAGCGATTCGACGTGGATTGGCCGGCAGCGGGATTCGGCGAGGGCAAGTTGGATGAACTGGTCGAGATCATGCTGCGCACGCTGCAGTCGCTGATCGTGGACCCGGGACGCCCACCCCGCGCGGGCAGGCAATTGCGTGGCTTCCTGGACGCTTGGATCGGACCGTCAGTGCGCGCGCAGGCCGCGACACCGCAGTGAATCGTGCTTCGCACGAACGCAAAGGTCGCTCAAAATGTCTCACTCATAGGCGATTTGTAGGCGTTCGAGGCGGCGGACCAGGAGGCTGGGGAGCCACTTCCCGACGTCGGCGGCCGCGATGTTGGAGGTCCGTTCGAGGAGGTGACCCAGCACGACCTTCGCCTCCAATCGAGCCAGTGCCGCCCCGACGCAGAAGTGGATTCCCCTGCCGAAACTGATATGCCCCTTTCCCGCTGGCCTGTCGAGTCGAAACTGTCCAGGGTTGTCGAAGTGCGACGGGTCCCGATTCGCCGCTCCCCACAACAGGAGCAGTCGGGAACCGGCCGCTAACTCGACACCGCACAGTTCGGTGTCGTTGACGACATGCCGGTAATGACCCCGGAAGGGTGGCTCGTAGCGCAGCACCTCTTCGAGAAACGCCCCGAGCAGGTCCGGGTGATCACGCACCCGCGGCTGAATATCCGGCCGCGTCGCGAGTACCCATGCGGCCGAACCGATCAGGGAGGCGGTGGACTCCCCGCCCGCGCTGAACAGCGTGATCATCATGGCCAGCGCCGCTAGGTTGTCCAGTTCGCCGGTGGCACAGGCGGTCGCGAGGTCGCCCAGCAGGTTGTCTTGCGGATCGCTTGCCGCGCCGTGAAACTGTTCGGTGATGTAGGCGCTGAGTTCCATTACGGCGGTGCCGGCGGCGTCCAGCTGATCCCGGGTGACCAGCCCTTCGACCACCTGGGTCGCCGCATAGCCCCAGTGGATGAGCTTGCCGATATCGGCGTCGGGGACGCCGATGATGCGCCCGACAATCATCATCGGGAGTCGGTTCGCCATCGCGCTCATCCATTCGATGCGTCCGTCTTCGGCATGGGCGTTCCAGATGTGGGCGGCGGTGTCGGCGATGAAGGGTTCGAAGGCGCGGATGCGCTTGGCGGCGAGCTGCGGCAACAGCGCCTTGCGATGCACGGAATGTGCTGGCTCATCAGCGGTTGCCAAGGCTTGGGTGGGGCCGCCGAGTTCGCCGACCGGGAAGGGGGTGATGGTGCCTCCGGGTTCATACATCATCGTCGCGGTCAGGTTCGACGAGAAGTCGGCGCAGCGCGTGACCGCCTCGTTGACGGCGACCCAACTGCTCACGGCGTAGAAGCCGGAATCCCCGATGCGATGGACAGGCCCGGTCTGGTGCATCCGCTCATAGAGCGGATGCGGATCCTGCACAAACCGGTCGTTGAACAGCGCGAGCCCGAGGCCACCATCGTCCGATGTCATGGCTCCACGCTGCGGGGCGCCGGCGCGCCGCGTCAATCGACGTCGACAAAGTTGCGATGCGGCGAACTCGGCTGGGGGTGCGGTCGTCTCACCGGCGGTGACTCAGCTGCGCAAACGCTGGAACATACCGCCTATGCTGTCTCAAAATTGAGAACATATGGACCAACCGATTCAGAGGGGTGACGCCGATGGTTCGCGACGACTGGGTCGTTGGCGGCGACCGCCGAGCGGCGGCGGCTGATCGCATTTACGCCGCCGCGACCGACCTCATCGTGCGCGAGGGGCTCGATGCTTTCGACATCGATACCCTGGCGGCGCGGGTTCACTGTTCCAGAGCCACCATCTATCGCTACGCGGGCGGCAAGGCCCAAATCCGTGACGCGGTGCTCGTCCGCCTTTCCGCCGGAATCATTGAGACGGTTCGGCGTGCCGTGGACGGGCTCAGCGGTGCGGAACGGGTCATCACCGCTGTCACCGTGGCACTGCAGCAGATCAGGTCGGACCCGCTCCGGCGACTGATGCTCAGCCCGGGCAGTTCTCCGGATTTGGGTGAGCTGCATTCCTCGCCAGTGCTCGGGCATCTTGCGGCCGAGCTCACCGGGATCACCGACGACGACCCCCAGGCGGCGCAATGGATCGTGCGCGTCGTGCTATCCCTGGCCTACTGGCCAATCGGGAGCGGCCGCGTCGAACAACAGGTTCTACAGCGTTTCCTGGCTCCGGCCTTCACCTCATGAACGACGGGTGGTGGCAGCCGATGCTTGGCGCCGACGACTCTCGATGAGTTACGACCCGATCCCGAGGATGACCCGCAGCGCCTCGGCGTTGCCGATGGCGTCGTCGACCGGGTGATGGGTATGTGCGGTGCGGCGCAACGACTTCCACGACGACTGGTCGGCCCACCGACCGCGGGTGCCGGCGAAGTAGTCGCCGATCCGCCTGCTGGAATGCCCGAACAGCAGGCCCAGCCCCGCGCCGTCGGTGAAACAGTTCAGCCACATCGCGTCGAAGCCATTGTTGTCGCTGACGAGCGTGGGTCGGGCGACCTCGAAGCCACCGACCCAGGCCTGCAGCGCGGCGGCGACGTCGCCCGGCTGCTCACCGTGCAGGGCGTCTTGGCCGTCGACCGCCCAGTACGGTTCGGCGATCGAGGCCCCGTCGTCGCCGAGTTCCAGCACGGGCAGCCCCGCGGGGTCGTGACGCCACCGGTACAGGTGCCCGTAGAAGGTCCGTCCGCTGACGACGTGCACCGCACCGAAACAGGGCATCACCCCGGTCATCGGTGTTGGGGCGGTCGCCTCCACGTCCACCACGAACAGGTCTTCGTACATGAGCGCCCAGCCTACATTTTGTTGCGCCACCGCAAACAAGAAAACCCCAGCATAACTGGGGTTTTACCTGGTGGAGCTAAGGGGAATCGAACCCCTGACCTACTCGATGCGAACGAGTCGCGCTACCAACTGCGCCATAGCCCCTGGCCGCTAGCAGGTTACCAGTCACCGCCCGGCGACCAGAAACCGAACACGGTTTGCGACGGGCTACTGGCCGGCCGCGCGCGGGAGATCGGTGCGCCAGTCGTAGTCGCGCGCATACGAGGCGTAGGCCAGATGCTCGAAGGCCGGGTCCTCGTCGTCGATCTCGAGCACCGCGGCTCCGGGCCGGCGCAACCGGGCCGGGACCACGTCGAATTCGCGGTCGTGAGTGTTTTCCACGCCCAGCCGCGACCGCGCCATCCGCTGCATGCGCCGACGCCGCAGCCGCTCTTCGATGCGGGTCTGCCGACGCAGGTAGGCCAGGTAGAGCACGGTCACGCCCGCGGCGCTGCCGCACAGCCACCACGCACCGGGCGCCACGGTGAAGGCCGCCGCGGCCGATGCCACCAGCACCAGCGCCATCGCCATCAGCATCCGCTTGCGGAACTTGTACTTGCGCGCGCTGACCGCCGCAGCGGTTTTCGAGTCGTAACGGCGGCGGCGCGACGCCCCCGACAACGGCGTGCGCGTCGCCGTGGTGGGCGGGTCGGCCTCCGCTTCCAGCCCCGAGGTGTCCTCGACGTACTCGTATTCGTCGGCGTCGGCCTCATCGGGGTCGTCGTCGCCGGCGTCTTCGTCGTCGTCGAGGTCTTCGGTCTCGTACTCGGCTTCGTCGGTAAGCGGGTCCTCGGCCCCCTCGGGGTCGTCCGCGTCCGTCGCCTCCGCGCTAGCTCCCACCGGCAGCGCCCCGGAATCCTCTTCGACAACCTCGACGTCCAGGTAATCCGGCTCGGCTTCCTCAACCTCGGCCGCCTGCACGGCGACCGCCTGCGACGGGGTCTCGGTGTCCGTGTCGGCGTCGTCGAACTCGTCGTCGGCGTGGTCTTGCTCGGGTCGCCAATCGGGATCACTGCGATGACCGGCCGCGGGGCCGCCGCGTTTGAGCAGCCGCGCGGCGCTGCCGCTGTTGAGCACCCGCGTCGCCAAGGCCACATCGCTGGTACGGCGCACGGCCTCGCGCTTGCTGATCAGCATGGGCACCAGCACGAAGAGCCAAAGCACTACCAGTGATATCCAGAGCAACGATTGGGGGATGCTGGGCATGGTGGCCTGCTCCTTTCCTAGCCAAGGCTAGGTATGCGACCAGCGCGTCCGCGGCTGACGCGCCGAGTACAATTACATGTCTGTAATTTACTCCGCTAAGGCCTCAATAGCCACAACTGCCACAGTAGTAACACCGAAAATTCTTGCGAGAGGCTTTTTCGGCCTCGAGACTGCGCTGGTGGCATCGAGCCTGCGTCCAGGGCGCCGAGCCTGTACTCACGGCATCGAGACTGCGCTCACGGCATCGAGACTGCGTCCAGGGCGCCGACTCTGCGCTCAGGGCATCGAGACTGCGTCCAGGGCATCGAGCCTGCGCTCAGGCCCAGTATCGGCGCGAAAACACGGCATCACCGCAGACTCGGTGCCACCACCGCAGAGTCGAGACCCTCACCGCAGACTCGGCGCCGTCAGCGCAGACTCGACACCCTCACCGCAGACTCGACGCCACCACCGCAGACTCGCGACCACCACCGCAGGCTCGCGGCCGCCACCGCAGGGCCCCCAAACAAGTCACACCCAGCTGGCCTGGCCGTTGCGCACCAGCCGCGAGGTCACCGAGCCTTCGACCTCCTCGACGGTCAGGCCCACCAAGAGGTGGTCGCGCCAGCCCCCGTCGACGTCGAGGTAACGCCGCAGCAAGCCCTCTTCCCGGAAACCGACCTTGGCCAGCACCGCCCGGCTGGCCGCGTTCTCCGGACGCACGGTGGCTTCCACCCGATGCAGTTTCACCGACCCGAAGCAGTGGTCCAGGCCCAACGCCAACGCCCCGGTGGCCACCCCGCCGCCGGTGGCCGCACTGGACACCCAGTAGCCGATCCACGCCGACCGCAACGCCCCATGGGTGACGTTGCCGATCGTCAACTGGCCGCAGAACTGGCCGTCCAGCTCGATGCTGAACGGCAGCATGCGGCCCTTCCGGGCCTCCGAGCGCAGGCTGGAACACACCGCGGGCCACGCCGAAAGCGCATGCCGCAGATTCCAATTCACCTCCGCGGTGGGCTCCCACCGCTCCAGATAGGCCCGGTCGGCCAGCCGGATCCGGCTCCAGTGCGCGCCGTCGCGCATCCGCACCGGCCGCAGCCGGATCACCCCGGCCGCGACGCGCAGCGGCCCCAGCACCTTCGGCCAACCCGGATGCTGGGAGCTGGAGCGCCACAAGTTCACGAGCGTGTACGCCGCTCAGCCGCGCTGAGCCAAAAAGGCGACGTCGATGAGTTCACCGGTCGGAATCTGCTCGGCCTCCTCGGGCACCACCACCAGACAGTTGGCTTCGGCCAGGGTGGCCAGCAGGTGCGAGGACGCACCCGGGGCCCCGCCCAGCGCCTGCACCAGGTATTCCTCGGTGTCCTGATCCCGCATCAGCTGGCCCCGCAGGTAGCCCTTGCGTCCGACCACCGAGCTGATCGGTGACAGCGTACGGGCCGGCACCACCCGGCGCATCGGCTGCCGCTTGCCCAGCGACAACCGGATCAGCGGCCGGACCATCACCTCGAACACCACCAGCGCGCTGACCGGGTTGGCCGGCAGCAGGAAGGTCGGAACACCGTCTGGCCCCAGCTGACCGAAACCTTGCACCGAGCCCGGATGCATGGCGATCCGGGCCACCTCCATCTCGCCGAGTTCGGACAGCACCGCGCGCACCGCCTCGGCGGCCGCACCCCCGACCGCGCCAGCGATCACCACGATCTCGGCCCGGTTCAGCTGACCCTCGACCACTTCGCGCAGTTCGGCGGGGTCGCTGCTGACGATGCCGACCCGGTTCACCTCGGCCCCGGCGTCGCGGCCGGCGGCCGCCAACGCATAGGAGTTGACGTCATACACCTGGCCGTTGCCGGGGGGTGCGGGCGATGTCGACCAACTCGCCCCCCACCGACATCACCGACAGCCGCGGCCGCGGATGCACCAGTACCCGCTCGCGGCCCACCGCGGCCAGCAGGCCCACCTGCGCGGCGCCGATCACCGTCCCGGACCGCACCGCGACGTCGCCGGGCTGCACATCGTCGCCGGTCCGGCGGACATACGCCCCCGAGCGCACCCCGCGCCAGCACCCGCACCCGGGACTTCCCGCCGTCGGTCCAGCGCAGCGGCAACACCGCATCGGCCAGCGTCGGCATCGGGGCCCCGGTCTGCACCCGCGCGGCCTGACGCGGCTGCAGCCGGCTGGGGGTGCGCGCCCCGGCCTCGATGGTTCCCATCACCGGCAGGATGACCTCGCCGGAGGCCGCCCCGGCCTCATCATCGTGGACGTCGAGCACGTCGACGCTGCGCACCGCGTAGCCGTCGATCGCGGCCTGATCAAAGCCCGGCATCGGCTGCTCGGTGACGACTTCTTCCGCGCACATCAGGCCCTGCGCTTCGGCGATCGCAACCCGGATCGGTCTCGGCGCCACCGCAGCCGCCGTCACCCGAGCCTGCTGCTCCTCCACCGAACGCAACGCGCGCCTTTCTGCCGTCGAGCGGTTACCGCCGAACTCGGAGTGCCCGGCGTTGGCCCGATCCGATTGCCCGGTGACTAATCTTCGGTCAGGCCCAATCGCGCCACCAACCACCGCCGCAATTCCGGGCCGTAGTCGTCACGATCCAAGGCAAAGTCAACCGCAGCCTTGAGGTAGCCGCCGGGATTTCCCAGATCGTGTCGAGACCCGCGGTGCACGACGACGTGGACCGGGTGGCCTTCGGAGATCAGCAGCGCGATCGCATCGGTGATTTGCACTTCGCCGCCGGCGCCGCGGTCGATGCGGCGCAACGCATCGAAGACGGCCCGGTCGAGCACATAACGCCCGGCGGCGGCGTACATGGACGGCGCATCCTCGGCCTTGGGTTTCTCCACCATGCCGACGACCTTGAGCACGTCCGGGTTGTCGCTGTCGGGCACGGGTTCGACATCGAAGACGCCGTAGGCGCTGACCTCCTCGGGCGTGACCTCGATGGCGCACAACACGGTGCCGCCGCGGTGCGCGCGCACCTTCGACATCGTTTCCAGCACCCCGGTCGGCAGCACCAAGTCGTCGGGCAGCAGCACCGCGACGGAATCTTCGTCGTCGGCCAGGGTGGGCTCCACGCAACCGATGGCGTGGCCCAACCCCAGCGGCTCGGCCTGCACCACCGACTCGACCTTGATCAGCTGCGGCGCCCGGCGCACCTTGGCCAGCATGGCCTTCTTGCCGCGCGCCTCCAGCGTGCCCTCCAGCACCAGGTCTTCGACGAAGTGGGCGACGACGCTGTCTTTGCCCTCGGAGGTGACGATCACCAACCGCTCGGCACCGGCGTCGGCGGCCTCGGCGGCCACATCCAGCGGGACCGGGGAGTCCAGCACCAGCCGCGCCAGCTTGGTCGGGTGCGAGCCGGCGTAGGCCAGCGCCACCTGCGCGCCGTTCCCGACGCCCATCAGCGCGATTTCGGGGACGTCCCAGATGCTGCGCAGCGCCTCGATGTCCTCGGCGGCGTGCGCGTTGTCGTAGGCGGAGTCGCCGGGGGAGATGATGTCGGTGCAGTTGGTGGTGGCGCTGACCGTGACGGTGCCCAGGTTGGCCACCGGGTCGTCGCCGACGTCGAACTGCGCCTGATCCCACATGTCTTGGCGCTCAAGGGTGTCGCGGCAGTCCACCGCGCTCGACATGCCCATGCCGCGTCGGTCGACGGCCACGATCGGGTGGGTGTTGAGCACGTCGGCGCCGGCGCGGGACAGCCACACCGGCAGCTGCAGCGACGACGGCAGGTCCGAGCCGGTGCTGAAGATCAGCGGGCCGGCATCCTCGGGGGTGTGGGCCGACCGGGCGCGCACCGCCCCGATGCCGACCTTGCCGGCCGCCCCGTTGAGCGGATCGAGGTCGGCGTCAAAGCTGGCGCAGTCCAACCGGACACCGGGGGCGGCCGGGACCGCGGCGCTGTTGAAGACCCGGCCGGTGCAGTCCTTCCAGGACAGGTCGTTTTTGGGTGCGGCGATCGGCGGCGGCCCGGTGGGCGTGGTGGTGGCG
>PPEA01000124.1 GCA_002967005.1 Mycobacterium talmoniae | reverse complement strand
CCACGGCGTGCGGCTGGGCCGTGGCGGCGGCTTCTACGACCGCTCCCTGGCGTTGGCCGCGCCGGAGGCGCCGCTCATCGCGGTGGTCCGCGATGAGGAGGTGCTCGACGAGCTGCCGTGCGAGCCGCACGATGTGCGGATGACCCATGCGCTGACCCCCGGCACGGGCGTGACCTCGCTCGGCGCGGGAATGACACGCGCCACATAGCGGTTCTAGCACTTAGCACTGTAGAGTGCTAACAACTCTGCGCACATCACGGAGGTTTCTGTGCCGACTTATAGCTATGCGTGTACCGCGTGCGGCAACCGCTTCGACGTGGTGCAGGCGTTCACCGACGATGCGTTGACCACCTGCGAGAACTGCTCTGGTCGACTCCGCAAGCTGTTCGGGTCGGTCGGCGTGGTGTTCAAGGGCAGCGGTTTCTACCGCACCGACAGCCGCGAGTCGACCAAGAGCACCATCAACGGCTCCGCCAAGAGCAGCTCGGACTCCAGCTCCAGCTCCGGCGACAAGTCCGGTTCCACCGAGAAGTCGACCGCCAGCTCCACCCCCGCCCCGTCCACCGCGGCCGCCTCCAGCTAAACCGGCGCGGCCGGACGGCACTTCCTTATCCACAGCCCGCGCCGCACGACGCAGGCGGCCGCGCAGGTTGCTGCCTACCGTGGCCGCATGGGCGAATCGCTCAACCCCACCCTGGCCAGCCGGCTCGCGCTGTGGCTGCACCCCGATTGGGCCCGCACGGTGCTGGCCCGCCGCGTCGCCGCCGGCGGACTGGTGGTGTTGGCCGGGATTGCGGCGTTGCGCTCCGATCCCGACGCTGACCGCACCCCGGTGCTGGTGGCGGCGCACGACCTGGAGCCGGGCACGGCGTTGACCACCGACGATGTCCGCCTCGAGCGGCGGCCGAGCGCAACGATTCCGGACGGGGCGCAAACCAGCCCGGGTGCGGTGGCCGGTGCGACGGTGGCGGGCGCGACGCGGCGTGGGGAGGTGCTCACCGATGTCCGGTTGCTGGGCGCGCGGCTGGCCGAGTCGACGGCCGGGCCCGACGCCCGGATCGTGCCGGTCCATCCGGCCGACGCCGGGCTGATCGATCTGCTTCGTCCCGGCGACGTCGTCGACATCGTGGCCGCCGCCCCCGAGGCCGCGGGCGCGCCGTCACCGGCCGGGGCTGCCCCGAAGCTGGTGGCCGGCAATGCGGTGGTGGTCCTGGTGTCGGCCAAGCAGCAGGCTCAATCCGATGACCGGGTGGTGCTGGTCGCGCTGCCGGTGGGCGCCGCCAACGCCGTCGCCGGGGCCGCGCTGGCCCAGACGGTGACGTTCACCCTGCACTAAACGGGCTATGTCAGGACGAGGTGACCTGCAGGCTGCCGCAGTGCTTGCATTTGCGGGCCGCCAGCGGCAGATCGTCGGACAGGCACTCCTCGCAGGTCTTGGTGGACGGGGCCGGCTCCTCGTCGCCGAACACGGTGACCCCGCGGCGCGCCTGGAGATGCTTGTACGGCAGCACGATCAGGAAATAGACCACCGCCATGAAGACAACGAAGTAGATGAATGCCGAGATCAACGCCCCGAAGTCGAGGAACGTCGCCTCATTACCGGCCTTGAGTTGCACGCCCAGCCCGAGCTTTCCGCTGCCGGGTTGCACGGCCGCCACCAGCGGGGTGATGACGCTGTCGGTAAAGGCCTTCACCAGGTTCGAGAAAGCCAGTGCGACAACCAGGCCGACCGCAGTGGTGATCACGTCATCGCGCATCAAGAAATTCTTGAACCCCTTGAGCATGAATGCCCCTTTCATAAGCCGTTCCATTGGCACCACTTACTGGGGCGACGCGACTTCGCCCAGGAAAACGGTATGCGCAGCTGCGCACAATCGCGCGTTTTCGGCGAGATTGCCGATGAAGTGGGAATCGAACGTTAACCGGGCCGTGACCTCGACGATGCCCGGTGCAGGGCCCTGATCAGCCGTGATGCGGTGGCACGTTATCCCGCAGCCACCGCTCGCGCTCCTCGATGTCGCGCGCGGCGTCCGGGTCGCGCTCGTCGGCCGACGCGGCCGGAAATTCGGTGTCGAACACCGGGTTCAGATCTCCAAACTCGATAATTGGCCAATGATCTGGGTGGCCAGCGGATTCAGGGTCGCCATTCCGTCGCGGACGGCATAACGGGAACCGGCGAGATTGACCACCAGGGTGCTCCCCGATATTCCGGCCAGCCCGCGGGACAATCCGGCGTCGACGATCCCGGCCGACAGTCCCGAGGCCCGCAGCGCTTCGGAAATGCCGAGGATTTCACGGTCCAGAATCTCGCGGGTGGCTTCGGGGGTGACATCGCGGGGCGTCACCCCGGTGCCGCCCACCGACACCACCAGGTCCACCCCGCCGATCACCGCGGTGTTCAGCGCGTTGCGAATCTCGACCTCATCGGCGGCCACGGCCACCACGCCGTCCACCAAAAACCCGGCCTCGGCAAGCAGCTCGGTCACCAGCGGCCCACTGTGGTCCTCGTCGCCGTGCGCGGTGCGGTCGTCGACCACGACGACGAGGGCCCTGCCGACCATGTCCCCTGCCTTTCCATGGATGCCACCGTATCTGGAGGCACTGACCGCGGCCCGCCGACTCCCATCACTGCTCCGCCGTCCCCAGCACGACCCTGCACGGTCTTGCCTGTCCCCCACCCGGATCCAGGTAGGTCAGCGTCACCGTTTCACCGGGTGCCTTGGACCGCACGGCGGCGACCCAACGCGTCGGCGCCGCCGATCGGGGCGGTCGTCGAGCTTGGTGCGGTGACCCCGTCGGGCAACCCCGCTTTGGCCCGCGGCCTGCCCCGGGCGACC
>PPEA01000123.1 GCA_002967005.1 Mycobacterium talmoniae | reverse complement strand
TTCGGAAAGTGCCGAGGATTTCCACGGTCCAGAAGTCTCGCGGGGTGCTGCGGGGTGACATCGCCGGGCCGTCACCCCCGGTCGCCGCCCACCGACACCACCAGGTCCACCCGCCGATCACCGCGGTGTTCAGCGCGTTGCAATCTCGACCTCATCGGCGGCCACGGCCACCACGCCGTCCACCAAAACCCGGCCTCGGCAAGCAGCTCGGTCACCAGCGGCCCACTGTGGTCCTCGTCGCCGTGCGCGGTGCGGTCGTCGACCACGACGACGAGGGCCCTGCCGACCATGTCCCCTGCCTTTTCCATGGATGCCACCGTATCTGGAGGCACTGACCGCGGCCCGCCGACTCCCATCACTGCTCCGCCGTCCCCAGCACGACCTGCACGGTCTTGCTGTCCCCACCCGGATCCAGGTAGGTCAGCGTCACCGTTTCACCGGGTGCCTTGGACCGCACGGCGGCGACCAACGCGTCGGCGCCGCCGATCGGGCGGTCGTCGAGCTTGGTGACGGTGACCCCGTCGGGCAACCCCGCTTTGGCCGCGGCCTGCCCGGCGACCACCTCGACGATCTTCGCGCCGTGGGCGTTGCGATCGCTGGTGACCCGCACCCCCAGCGAGGCGTGGGTCGCGGTGTGGCTGGGGCTGTTGATCAACTCGTCGGCGATGCGCTTGGCCTGGTCCACCGGGATGGCAAAGCCCAGCCCGATCGAGCCGCTTTGCGCCTCGGCCGAATCGCCGCCCAGGGTGGCGATCGCCGAGTTGATCCCGACCAGATCGCCGTTCATGTTGACCAACGCGCCACCGGAGTTACCCGGGTTGATCGCGGCGTCGGTCTGGATGGCGTCCAGCACGGTGTTCTGGTTTCCCGCCTCACCGCTGGTCGAGACCGGCCGGTTGAGCGCGCTGACGATCCCGGTGGTGACGGTGCCCTCCAGCCCCAGCGGGGAGCCGACCGCCACCACGTCCTGGCCGACCCGCAGATTCGCCGAGGAGCCCAGCGAGATCGGGGTCAGGTTGGACACCCCGTCGACGTGGACGACGGCGATGTCGCTGGCCGGGTCGGCCCCGACCACGGTGAACGATGCGGTACGTCCATCGGCGAAGGTCACGGTGGTTTTCGGCCCTGGGCCGGGGTGATCGGTTTTGGCGGCGGCCGCGACGACGTGGTTGTTGGTGAGGATCAACCCGTCGGTCGACCAGATGATACCCGAGCCCTCCTCGGACTGGCGGCCCAGGTCGGTTTCCAGCATCACCACGCTGGGCACCACCTTGGCGGCGACCTTCTCCACGGTGCCCTCGGGCAGGCTCGCGCCGGCCGGTTGTGTCGGCGCGTTCACCGGCGCGGTCACGGTAGGTCCGCTGCCGACCGCCGGCCGGTCCGGACGCATCACCGTCGCAACGGTTCCGCCGATACCGGCCGACACCACCGCGATGGCCACCGCACCGGTCATCAATAACCCTGTCCGGGAACGCTTTTGCGGCATTGGCCGGAAACCGGCGGGGGGCCGGTCAAATCCGGGCGGCGCGCCCCGATAGCCGTCGTACGGGGGGCGATGCTGCTGTTGCTGTTGCTGTTGCTGCGCATAACGCCAGTCGTACGGGTGTGACAGCGTCTGGTGCGGAATCTGCCCGGTGTGCTCGGGTGACGACATCACCGGGGCCGACCCGGTGTGGTGCTCCGGCTGCGGCGGTGGCGAATACCGTGGGTGATTCGTCATGTCGCTACGTCACTCCTCCTCGGAGTTGAAATGAGATGCAACGTGTGCTGCACGACTACGTTGCCTGCCCGGACTGAGAATCGCCTGTGATGCTACTCGGTGGGTTCGCAGATTTTTGCCCGCCAGGGGGCGCGGTGGCCGCGACCTGCTCGTCTGCCACCGGCGTGGGCAACGCCACATCCGCGACCGGACGCCCGGGCAGCAGCAGGTAGATCGAGGTTCCCGGCGGCTGAGCGCCCGGGGTGGTGTCTTCGACGCGCAGGGCGCCGCCATGCTTGAGGACCACCTGTTTGACGATTGCCAGTCCCAGCCCCGAACCGGGCATTGCCCGGGCCGAGTCCGACCGGAAGAACCGCTCGAACACCAGCCGGCGCTCCTCCGGCGGGATGCCCGGCCCTTGATCGGAGACCACCAGCTCGGCGTGGGACGGATCGAGCTGGGTCAGCCGCAGACCGACCCGCCCGCCCGACGGACTCCACTTGGCCGCATTGTCCAGCAGATTCAGCACCGCACGCGACAGCCCGGCGGCATCGCCGTAGACCTGCCACGGGGTGACCTCAACGTCGAACTCAATATCGTTGCGGCGCCGCCGGACTCGCTCCAGGCTGCGGTCGATGACCTCGGACATGTCCACCGGCTCGTGCACCACTTCGCGGGCCTCATCCCGGGTGAGGTCCACCAAATCACCGACCAGGGTGGAGAGTTCCTCGATCTGGGCGATCACATCGGCGCGCAGATCGGCCATTTCCTGCTCCGGCAGTCGTGGCGCACCGGGCTCCATCGAGGCCATCAACAACTCCACGTTGGTGCGCAGCGAGGTCAGCGGGGTGCGCAGTTCATGGCCGGCGTCGGCGACCAATCGCGCCTGACGCTCCCGTGACTCGGCCAGCGCCCGCAGCATCAGGTTGAACGCCTCGGTGAGCCGGGCCAATTCGTCGCTGCCGTAGACCGGGATGGGTCGCAGGTCGTCGGTACGCGCCACCCGTTCGGTCGCCTCGGTGAGACGACCCACCGGCCGCAACCCGGCGCGGGTCACCATCTCCCCGGCGATCGCGGCGACCGCCAGCCCCACCCCGCCCACGACCAGCAGCACCCACCGCAGCCGCATCATCACCGCGTCGGTGGGAACCAGGCTCTTGGAGATCAGCAACGAATTGTCGTTGGGCAGGTGCACGGCGAACACCCGCTGCTTACCCACGGTGTGCCAAGACATGAACCGCTCACCGCGGATGACGGCCTCCTCCGGCCCTTCCACCGGCAGCCGCTGTCCTTGCTGATTGGCCATATAGGTCGCCCGGCCGGGCACCACCAGCATCGCGTTCACATCCGAGTAGGCGGTGCCCTCGATCGCCTTGCCGGGATTGGCCGCCAGGGAACCGCTGGCGATCAGCAGCTGCGCGCGGCTCCACAGCTGGTTGTCGATGTCCTTATACAGCGCGACCGAGATCACCTTGTAGACGGCGAACGCCATCACAAAGACGACCATCGCCACCATGGACATCGCCAGCAGCATCACCCGCCCACGCAGCGACACCGACGTGGTGCCTCGCCGCGGACCGCGGTGTCCCAGCGACGGCATCAAGGCGACGACTCGCGCAACACATAACCCACACCGCGCACGGTGTGGATCAGCCGCGACTCCCCCTCGGCCTCCGTTTTCCGACGCAGATACCCGATGTAGACCTCCAGCGCATTCCCGGAGGTGGGGAAGTCGAATCCCCACACCTCCTCCAGAATGCGGCTGCGGGTCAACACCCGGCGCGGATTGGCGATCAGCATCTCCAGCAGCGCGAATTCGGTACGGGTCAGGCTGATTTGGCGCTCACCCCGGGTGACTTCGCGGGTCACCGGGTCCAGCGTCAAGTCGGTGAACGTCATCGGCGCGGAGTCGCCGGACACGTCAGGGACGGTGCGCCGCAACAGGGCTCGCATCCGGGCCAGCAACTCTTCGAGCGCGAAGGGTTTAGGCAAGTAGTCATCGGCACCGGCATCGAGACCCGCGACCCGCTCGGACACCGAGTCGCGGGCGGTCAACACCAGGATGGGGAGATCATCGCCGGTGCTGCGCAGCTGACGGCAGACTTCCAGGCCGTCCAGCCGCGGCATCATCACATCCAGAATCACCGCGTCGGGCCGATCCGCAGCGATCGCCTCTAACGCCTCCACGCCATCGGTGGCCAAAGCCACCGAATAGCCATTGAAGGAAAGGGATCTGCGTAGCGATTCACGCACCGCGCGATCGTCATCGACGACAAGTATCCGCACGGCCTCTAGTTTTATCCCATCGCCTGAGAGCGGCCTAAGAGGCGCGCCCTGGCGCCTTAGGCCTGCACTTTCACCGGCTCAGCCACCGAACGTGCGCCTGTAGCGGAAAATCGGGCGAATTCCCGCCCTGGATGCACGCTCGGCGTCGCCGCGACCCAACTAGCGGCGGTCGAGGTCGATCAGGCCCAGGCGCGCGGCCTTGAGCAGCCGACGCGGCACCTTGTGCTGCTGGCCGCCCGCCGTGACGTTGACCAGCCCGGGGGCTTCGGCTTTCCACTGCGCGCGACGGGAACGGGTGTTCGCACGCGACATCCTGCGCTTGGGCACAGCCATGATCGAGCTTCTCCTTGATACCGATGTTGCCGTGCACAGTCCAGCGCCGACAGTTCTTGCCAGGATAGCCGGTGACCAGCGTCGGCTCCAAAATGGCATTCCGACGCCGGCGGCCCGCCGGTCGCGCAGCAGGCGCTGACGATCCCGCAAATACAAGCATGCGTGCTTGCTTTTTTTCGGGCTCGCTGCGAGACTCGTCCTCGATGAGCGACCTTGCCGCCGATCCGGATCTGATCCGCATCGGCAACTGTTCGGGCTTCTACGGCGACCGTCTCAGCGCGGTCCGGGAAATGCTGGAGGGCGGCGACCTCGACGTCCTGACCGGCGACTACCTCGCCGAGCTGACCATGCTGATCCTCGGCCGGGACATGATGAAGGACGCCAGCCTCGGCTACGCCAAGACGTTCGTGCGCCAGATGGAGGACTGTCTGGGTCTGGCGCTGGACCGCAACGTCCAGATCGTCGTCAACGCCGGCGGCCTCAACCCGGCCGGGCTGGCCGCCAAGCTCCGCGAGCTCGCCGACACACTGGGCCTCGTTGTCAACATCGCCCACGTCGAGGGCGACAACATCACCGCCCGCGCGGCCGAATTGAACCTCGGCACGCCGCTGGCGGCCAACGCCTACCTGGGTGCCTGGGGCATCGTCGAGTGCCTGAACGCCGGCGCCGACGTGGTCGTCACCGGACGGGTCACCGACGCCTCGGTCATCGTGGGCCCCGCGGCGGCGCATTTCGGCTGGGGCCGCACCGACTACGACCAGCTCGCCGGCGCGTCGTCGCCGGGCACGTGATCGAGTGCAGCACCCAGGCGACCGGCGGCAACTACTCCTTCTTCGGCGAGATCGCCGACCTGCGCCGGCCCGGCTTCCCGATCGCCGAGATCCGCCGCGACGGCTCGAGCGTCATCACCAAGCACCCCAATACCGGCGGCGCGGTCACCGTCGACACCGTCGAAGCGCAGCTCATGTACGAGATCCAGGGCGCGCGCTACGCCGGACCGGACGTGACGACCCGGCTCGACAGCATCCAGCTGCACCAGGACGGCACCGACCGGGTCCTGATCAGCGGCGTCACCGGGGAGCCACCGCCGCCGCAGCTGAAGGTGTCGCTGAACACCCTCGGCGGCTTCCGCAACGAGATGGAGTTCATCCTCACCGGCCTGGACATCGAGGCCAAGGCCGAACTCGCCCGCAACCAGCTCGAATCGTGGCTGCCGGTGCGGCCGGCCGAGATCGACTGGACGCTGGCCCGGCTGGATCGTCCCGACGCCGACACCGAGGAGCAGGCGTCCGCGCTGCTGCGCTGCGTGGTGCGCGACCCCGACCCGAACAAGGTGGGGCGCGCGTTTTCCAACGTCGCCGTCGAGCTGGCGCTGGCCAGCTACCCGGGCTGCTCGTTCACCGCGATGCCCGGCAACGGCTCGGTCTACGGCGTCTACAGCCCGGGTTACGTCGACCAGGACGCGGTGCCGCACCTCGCGGTGCTGCCCGACGGCGCCCGGGTGGACATCGCGCCGCCGACCGAGACCCAGCCGCTGGCCGACGTCGCCGCACCGCAACTGCCCGAG
>PPEA01000122.1 GCA_002967005.1 Mycobacterium talmoniae | reverse complement strand
CGGTTCCCGGCGGGCACCGCTGGGGACGATCGCCGCGGCCCGCAGCGGGGACAAGGGCGGCAACGCCAACATCGGGGTCTGGGTGCGCACCGACGCGCAGTGGCGCTGGCTGGTGCATGCGTTGACGGTCGAGCAGGTCAAGCGACTGCTGCCGGAGGCCGCAGCGCTGACCGTCACCCGCACGGTGCTGCCGAACCTGCGCGCGGTGAACTTCGTGCTGGAAGGTCTGCTCGGCAAGGGCGTCGCGTACAACGCCCGATTCGATCCGCAGGCAAAGGGACTCGCGGAGTGGCTGCGGTCTCGCTACCTCGACATCCCGGAGGAGTTGCTGTCGTGAGCACGGTGTGGACCGACGAGGAGCGGACGGCGCTGCGCGCCACCGTCCGCGGATTCGTGGAGCGCGAGGTCTTGCCCGACCTCGATCAGTGGGAGCGCGACGGCGAACTGCCGCGCGAGCTGCACAAGAAGGCCGGGGCGCTGGGTCTGCTCGGGCTCGCGTTCCCGGAGTCCGTCGGCGGGTCGGGCGGTACCCGGATCGACGAGGTCACCCTGGTGGAGGAAGCCCTCTACGCCGGGGTGTCCGGCGGGCTGTGGGCGTCGCTGTTCACCTGTGCGATCGCCTGCCCGCACATCGCCGCGTCCGGCGACCAGACGCTGATCGACCGCTACGTCAAACCCACCCTGGCCGGCGACCTGATCGGTGCGCTGGCCATCACCGAACCGGGCGGCGGCTCCGACGTCAACAACCTCGCCACCACCGCCCGCCGCGACGGCGACCACTACATCGTCAACGGCGCCAAGACGTTCATCACCTCCGGGGTGCGCGCCGATTTCGTCACCACCGCGGTGCGCACCGGCGGGCCCGGCGCCGCCGGCATCTCGCTGTTGGTGATCGACAAGGACACCCCGGGATTCACGGTGTCGCGCAAGCTGGACAAGATGGGCTGGCTGGCCTCGGATACCGCCGAGCTGTCGTTTGTCGATGTCCACGTGCCGGTGGAGAACCTGGTCGGGGCCGAGAACAGCGGTTTCGCGCAGATCGCGGCGGCGTTCGTGTCCGAACGCATCGGGCTGGCGGTGCTCGCCTATGGGCATGCGCAGCGCGCGCTGGATCTGGCCGTGGCCTGGTGCCGGGACCGGCAGACGTTCGGTCGGCCGCTGATCAGCCGCCAACACGTGCAGATGCGCCTCGCCGAGATGGCGCGCAAGGTCGACGTCGCCCGGGTTTACACCCGCTCACTGGTTGAGCGCGCCGAAGCCGGCGAGACCAACCTGATCACCGAGGTGTGCTTCGCCAAGAACACCGCCGTGGAGAACGGTGCGTGGGTGGTCAACGAGGCCGTCCAGCTGTTCGGCGGCATGGGCTACATGCGGGAATCCGAGGTGGAACGCATCTACCGCGACTTCCGGATCATCGGCATCGGCGGCGGCACCGACGAAATCATGACCATGCTGGCAGCGAAACTCCTGGGGTACCAATGACAATTCTGCGAACCGGCCTCGACCCGAGCTCCGCGGAGTACACCGCCGCCGCGGCGGCGATGAACACCAAGCTCGCCGAGCTGGAAACCGAACTGGCGAAGGCCATCGCGGGCGGGGGGCCCGACAAGGTGGCCCGGCACCGCAAGCGCGGCAAGCTGACCGCCCGCGAACGCATCGAGCTGCTGATCGACGAAGACTCGCCGTTCCTGGAGCTGTGCCCGCTGGCCGCCTACGGCAGCCAATTCCATGTCGGCGCCTCCACGATCGCCGGCATCGGCATCGTCGAGGGCGTCGAATGCATGATCGTGGCGCCGGACCCCACCGTCAAAGGCGGCACCTCGAACCCGTGGACGCTGCGCAAAACGTTGCGCATCAACGACATCGTCCGGGAGAACCGGCTGCCGGTGATCTCGCTGGTGGAATCCGGCGGCGCCGATCTGCCGACCCAGAAGGACGTCTTCGTGCCCGGCGGGCAGATGTTCCGGGACCTCACCCGCGCGTCGGCCGCCGGGATCCCCACGATCGCGCTGGTGTTCGGCAACTCCACCGCCGGCGGCGCGTACATCCCCGGCATGTCCGATCACGTGGTGATGATCAAGGAACGCTCCAAGGTCTTTCTCGGCGGACCGCCGCTGGTGAAGATGGCGACCGGGGAGGAGTCCGACGACGAGTCGCTGGGCGGCGCCGAGATGCACGCCCGCACCTCGGGTTTGGCCGACTACTTCGCCGTCGACGAGCAGGACGCGATCCGGATCGGCCGGTCCATCGTCAAACGCCTCAACTGGCGCAAGCGCGGACCGGCGCCGCGCGCGCAGGTCCTCGAACCGCTGTATGACGCCGCGGAGCTGCTCGGCATCGTGCCGTCGGACCTCAAGATCCCGTTCGACCCGCGCGAGGTGATCGCCCGGATCGTCGACGGGTCCGACTTCGACGAGTTCAAACCGCTCTACGGCTCCAGCCTGGTGACCGGATGGGCCGAGCTGCATGGCTTCCCGGTCGGGATCCTCGCCAACGCCCGCGGGGTGCTGTTCAGCGAGGAAGCCCAGAAGGCCACCCAGTTCATCCAGTTGGCCAACCGGTACGACACCCCGCTGCTGTTCCTGCACAACACCACCGGCTACATGGTCGGCAAAGAATACGAGCAGCGCGGCATCATCAAGCACGGCTCGCTGATGATCAACGCGGTGTCCAATTCGACGGTGCCGCACATCTCGCTGGTCATCGGCGCGTCCTACGGCGCCGGCGCTACGGCATGTCCGGGCGCGCCTACAACCCGCGGTTCATGTTCAGCTGGCCCAGCGCCAAGTCGGCGGTGATGGGCGGCGCGCAACTGGCGGGCGTGATCTCGATCGTCGGGAAGGCCGCCGCCGAGGCCCGCGGGCAGGCCTGGGACGAAGAAGCCGACGCCGGGATGCGCGCGATGGTCGAGCAGCAGATCGAGCAGGAATCGCTGCCGATGTTCATGTCCGGGATGCTCTACGACGACGGCGTCATCGATCCCCGCGACACCCGCACCGTGCTGGGAATGTGCTTGTCCGCCATCGCGACCGAATCGATCAGCGGCGCCGAGCGCTTCGGCGTCTTCAGGATGTGAGTGACATGGCCATAACGTCTGTCTTGGTCGCCAACCGCGGCGAAATCGCCCGCCGGGTCTTCGCGACCTGCCGCGCGATGGGCATCGGCACCGTCGCGGTGTTCTCCGACGCCGACGCCGACGCCCCCCATGTCGGCGCCGCCGACGCCGCGATCCGGCTGCCGGGCAACACCCCCGCCGAGACCTATCTGCGCGGCGATCTCATCCTCGACGCCGCCCGCGCCGCCGGCGCCGACGCGATTCATCCCGGCTACGGATTCCTCTCGGAGAACGCCGCGTTCGCCAAGGCGGTGCTCGACGCGGGCCTGACCTGGATCGGTCCGCCGGTCAAGGCGATCGAGCAGATGGGCAGCAAGGTCGAGTCCAAGAAGATGATGGACGCCGCCGGGGTGCCGGTGCTGGCCGAACTCGACCCGGCCGACGTCACCGAAGCGCACCTGCCGGTGCTGATCAAGGCATCGGCCGGGGGCGGTGGCCGCGGGATGCGCGTGGTCCGCTCGCTCGATCACCTGCAGGATCAGATCGTCGCCGCCCGCCGGGAAGCCGAATCCGCGTTCGGCGACCCGACCGTGTTCTGCGAGCGCTACCTGGAGACCGGCCGCCACATCGAGGTCCAGGTGATGGCCGATACGCACGGCACGGTGTGGTCGGTGGGCGAACGCGAGTGCTCGATCCAGCGCCGCCACCAGAAGGTCGTCGAGGAGGCGCCGTCCCCGCTGGTCGAACGCATCGACGGGATGCGGGAACGGCTGTTCGAGGCGGCCCGCCTGGCGTCCGACGCGATCGGCTACCAGGGCGCCGGCACCGTCGAGTTCCTCGCCGACGAAAAGGGTGACTTCTTCTTCCTCGAGATGAACACCCGCCTGCAGGTGGAGCACCCGGTCACCGAGTGCACCACCGGCCTGGACCTGGTCCGGCTGCAGCTGCAGGTCGCCGCCGGCCAGCCGCTGCCGGGCGAGCAGCCTGGGCTGCGCGGGCACTCGATCGAGGTCCGGCTCTACGCCGAAGACCCGGCGCACAACTGGCAGCCGCAGAGCGGCACCGTGCACCGCATCGCGTTCCCCGACACCGCAACCGAATTCAGCGTTTTGGACCGCGGCGGCGTGCGGTTGGACAGCGGCGTTGTCGACGGGTCGGTCATCGGCGTGCACTACGACCCGATGCTGGCGAAGGTGATCTCGTACGCGGAAACCCGCACCGACGCCGCGCACCTGCTGGCAACCGCGTTGCAGCGGGCCAAGATTCACGGTCTGGTCACCAACCGGGACCTGCTGGTCCGGGTGCTGCGGCACCCGGCGTTTTTGGCCGGCGACACCGACACCGCGTTCTTCGACACCCACGGGTTGGACGCGCTGGCCGCGCCGCTGGTCACCACCGACAACGA
>PPEA01000121.1 GCA_002967005.1 Mycobacterium talmoniae | reverse complement strand
TGGTGCAGATCACCCTCGACCTGGCCCGTGGCCTGGGCCTGGCCGACGTGTTGACCGACGACTCGGTGCGCCGCCGCGCGATCGCCAAGCAGTGGTCGGCGACCCTGGCCACGGCGCTGGGCCTCCCGGACTGAGGGCCGCGTGGTGCCCGACGAGATGCTTGCCCAGGTGGCCTTCAAGCCCGGACCGGTAACGGTGACGACGCAGTTTGGCGAACCCGCCTTGCAGGAAATTCTGTTCGTCGTAGGCTCATAGCCGATGGGCAATTCAGCGCAGCGGGATGAGTCGCGGGCGGCGGACACCGACCGCATCCAGGTCGCGCAGCTGCTCAGCGACGCCGCTGAGCAGGGTCGGCTGCCGATGAGCGAGTACGAGGACCGGCTCACCAAGCCTACGCCGCGCAAACCTACGACGAGCTCGACGAGCTGCGCGCCGACCTGCCGGGCTCCTCGGTGTGCCCGCTGCGCGGCGGCGCCTACAAGCCCGCGCCGTCGTCGGTGCTGCTGGCCATCATGAGCGCGTTCGAGCGGCGCGGCCGCTGGAATGTGCCCAAGCGGCTGACCACGTTCGCGCTGTTCGGCGGCGGGGTGGTGGACCTGCGGTACGCCGACTTCACCTCCCCCGACGTCGAGATCAACGCGTATTCGATCATGGGCGGGCAAACCATCCTGTTGCCGCCCGAAGTCAATGTCGACATCCACGGCCACGGGGTGATGGGCGGCTTCGACCACGACGTCAAGGGCGAGGGCACCCCGGGCGCGCCGACGGTCAAGGTGCGCGGCTTCTCGCTGTGGGGCGGGGTCGGCATCAAACGCAAGAACCGCCGCGATAAGGCCAAGTAGCGCGCGCCTCGCCGAGCGTGCATTCGCGCGCGCCGAGCGTGCATTCAGACCGACAATTCCGCCCGAATCTCGGTCTCAGTGCACGTTCGGCGAAAAAGGTGGCCGCCCTACCGGCGGCGACGGGACCGCAGGTAGTCGCCGACCACGGCGGCGCCCAGCCCGTCGAGGTCGGGCACCACGACCCGGCCCTCCACCCGCCGCGCAACCTGGTCGATGAACCGGGCCAACCCCGGGTCGCTGCCCAGCCGGAAAATGGTCACCTGCGCGCCCAGCCGGGCCATGTCGTCGAAGCCGCGCACGGTGTGCGCGATGGTCCGCGGGTGCGGCGGGTAGTCAAAGAACACCGCCGATCCGTCGCCGTCGACATCCTCCAGGTGCGCGGTCGGCTCCCCGTCGGTGACCACCAGCACCACCGGCTGGGCGTTGGGATGGCGGCGCAGATGCCGGCCGGCCAACGCCAGCGCGTGATGCAGGTTGGTGCCCTGCTCGTAGACGCCTTCCAGCCCCATCAGCTCGGCGGCGCTCACGGTGCGCGCGTAGCGGCCAAACGCGATGATCTGCAACGCATCCGAGCGGAACCGGGTGCTGACCAGATGGTTGAGCGCCAACGCGGTGCGCTTCATCGGCAGCCACCGGTTCTCCATCACCATCGAGAACGAGGTGTCCACCAGCAGCGCCACCGCCGACTGGGTGCGGGTCTCGGTTTCGGAGACCTCGACGTCGTCGACGGTGATCCGGATGCTGGTGCTCGGGCCGTCCGGCGAGCTGCCCGCCTGCCGCAGCACCGCGTTGGTCAGGGTGCGGGTGACGTTCCACGGCTCGGTGTCGCCGAACTGCCAGGGCCGGGTGGCGCCGGTCAGCTCGCCCGCCGCCCCGGCGCGGCGGTGGTCGCGCTCCCCGCGCCGCCCGGAAAGCTGTTGGGCCACATCACGTAACGCGGTTTGGCCGAGCTGACGCATCGCCTTGGGGGACAGCCGCCACTGCCCGTCGGAGCTGCGGTCCAAGAACCCCTGGTTGAGCAGGGCGCGCTCCAACTCGGCCAGGGTGCGGGCATCGACGGCGGCCTGGTCGCCGAGCTGGCGGGCCAACGCCTCGAGGTCGACGTCGTCCATGGTCGCGCCCGGGTAGCTCTGCGCCAGCTGCTCGGCCAGCTGCTCCAACTCGCCGATGTCGGCCAGCGCCTGCACCCCCTCCCCCATCCCCAGCGGGTTGTCCCCGGAGAACTCCGCGGAGCCCGACCAGTCCTCGCCCGGACGCGCCGCCTGCAGATGCGCGTCCAGCCGCATCAGCGCCTGCTGCAGCGCCGGTGATCCGAACGCCTGCATGGCCAGTTCGTCGAGTTCGGCGCGTTGCTCGGCGGACAGGCTGTTGCGGAACCGCTGCGCGGCCGCCGCGCGTTTGGCCAGCGAATCCAGCAGCTCCTCAACATTGCGCGGGTTCTCCGGGAAGAACTCGCCATGCTTGTCCATGAAGTCCTGAAAGTCCTGCGGCGTGTCCTCGCCGCGGGCGTGCTTGTCCAGCAGGTCGTTGAGGTCGTCGAGCATGTCGGCGACGCGCTGGCGGTCCTCGTCGCTGGCGCCCTCCAGCGCCTGTTTCATGCCGGCGAAGCGCTGGTCGAGCAGTTCGCGGCCGAGCAGATCCTTGATCTGCTCGTATTTTTCCCGGCCCTCACCGGATCGCCACTGGTAATCCGAGAGCTCTTGGACGGCCTTGGCCGGCGACGACGGCAGCGCCTGGAGCTGCAACTCGGAGAACCGGGCGTCGTCGTCCAGGGCGCGGGCCAACTCCTTGCGTTCGGCCAACACCGCCTCGTCGAGCAGCTTCTTGATCTCGCCCAGCGTCCCGTCCAAATTGTTGCGGCGCAGCAATTCTCGTCGACGACGGTTGGCCTCCGCGGCCAACCGGTCGGCCCCGGTCAGGTTCTTGGTGCCGCGCCGCAGCAGCTCGGACAGCGCCCGGCGCGGCGACGTGCCCTCCATCACGTCCCGGCCGATCTCTTCCAACGCCTCACGCAGATCCACCGGCGGGGCCAGCGGGTCGGGACCGCCGGTGTACGCCGAGTATCGCGATGAGTGCCGTTTAGCCATAGACGGTTTCGCCGTCCTCCGACGATTTGTCGATGCGTTTGGCCAGATACAGCGCCTCGAGCGCCAACTCCAGCGCCGCGGCGCGTTCCCCATCGGTTTCCGCGCCCAACCGGTGCGCGATCGCCTCGACGACCGGCAGGTTGGGCAGCGCGGCCAGCACATCCTTGGCCGACACCCGCTCCCCGGTCGTCACCACCGCACCCCGCTCCACCGCGGACACCAGCGGGCCCACGTCCACCCCGCCGAGCACGTGGGACGCGGTGTCGGCGGTGGCGCGGCGCAGCAGGTGTTCGAGCACCGCCTGTTCGCGGCCCTCCTCCACCGGATTCGAACTGAGCTGCCGCGCAGCACGTCGACCACCGTGCCCACATCGACCACCCG
>PPEA01000120.1 GCA_002967005.1 Mycobacterium talmoniae | reverse complement strand
CCAAGACGCGGATGTTCTTCTTGCGGGCCAGCACCTCCACGGCTCCCGGCGCATACGCCGCGCGACGATGACTTCGGTGAAGATGGTGCTGACGTACTCCGCCATCTCCACGCTGACTTCGGTGTTCGCCGCGATCACCCCACCGAATGCGGACAGCGGGTCGCAGTCGTGGGCCTTGCGGTGCGCGTCGGCGACCGACTCCGCGGAGATCGCGATGCCGCACGGGTTGGCGTGTTTGATGATCGCCACGCAGATCTCTTCGTGGTCGAACGCGGCCCGCCACGCCGCGTCGGCGTCGGTGAAGTTGTTGTACGACATCTCTTTTCCGTGCAGCTGGTCGGCTTGCGCCAAACCCGGCCAGGCGCTGGCATCGGCGTAGAGCGCGGCCTGCTGGTGCGGGTTCTCGCCGTATCGCAGCTGCGCCGAGCGCTGCCAGGTCCCGGCGAACCACTCCGGCAACGGCTCTCGCGGTTCGTCGTCGGCCAGCGTCGAGCCCATCCAGCCGGCCACCGCGACGTCGTATTCGGCGGTGTGCCGAAAAGCCAGTGTCGCCAGTCGTTTCCGTTCGGCCAGGGTGAACCCGCCGGCCTTGACCGCGGCCAGCACACCGTCGTAGCCGAGGGGGTCGACCACCACCGCCACGCTCGGGTGGTTCTTGGCGGCCGCCCGCACCATCGACGGTCCGCCGATGTCGATCTGCTCGACGCACTCGTCGACGCCGGCCCCGCTCTCCACGGTCTCGCTGAACGGGTACAGATTGACCACCACGAGTTCGAACGCGGCGATCCCCAGCTCGGCCAGCGCCGCGGCGTGCTCGGGCTTGCGCAGGTCGGCGAGCAGCCCGGCGTGCACGTGCGGATGCAGGGTCTTCACCCGGCCGTCGAGCACCTCGGGAAAGCCGGTCACCTCTTCCACCGGTTTCACCGGAATGCCTTTGTCGGCAATGGTCTTCGCGGTCGAGCCGGTGGAGACGATCTCCACACCGGCGGCGTGCAGGCCGCGGGCCAACTCGACCAGCCCGGTCTTGTCGTAGACGCTGATCAGCGCGCGGCGGATCGGCCTTCTGTCCGTCATCCTATGGTCGCCTTTCGTCCGATGCAGGTCACGCCACCGGTGACCAGTGCCGCCACCACGTCCACCAACAGTTGCCGCTCGACAACTTTGATGCGCTCATGCAGGGTGGCCTCGTCGTCGTTGTCGAACACCGGAACGGGCTGCTGGGCCAGCACCGGCCCGGTGTCGGTGCCGGCATCCACCAGGTGCACCGTGCACCCGGTGACCTTCACGCCGTACTGGAGCGCCTCGGGCACGGCGTGGGCGCCGGGGAAAGCCGGCAACAGCGCCGGGTGGGTGTTCAGGATGCGTCCGGGGAAGCGAGAAAGGAACTGCGGTCCAAGGATCTTCATGAAACCCGCGGAGACGACGAAGTCGGGTGCATGCGCGGCGGTGGCCTCGGTGATGGCGGCGTCCCAGGCGGCGCGGTCGGGGTAGTCGACCAGCCGGGTGGTGAACGCCGCGACGCCGGCGGCCTCGGCG
>PPEA01000012.1 GCA_002967005.1 Mycobacterium talmoniae | reverse complement strand
GCGGGGCCGGCGCCGCGGGGCCCCGGCGTAGCCGCCGATCTCGGTGGGCTTGGGGAACGACTCCTTGTCGGTGCCCTTCAGGGCGTCGTCCATGGTCGCTTTCCAGATGTCCGACGGGATGCTGGACCCGTACACCGGTGACCCCCACTTGTTCACCAGCGGCTGGTCGCCCTCGACGGTGCCCACCCACACCGCCGTCGACAGCGACGGGGTGTACCCGACCATCCAGGCGTCCTTGTTGGCGCCGGTGTCCCCGAGCTGGGTGGTTCCGGTCTTGGCCGCCGACGCCCGGCCCCCGGCCAGGTTGTGGCCGCGGGAGTAGCCGGCGATCGGCTGCATCGCCGAGGTGACGTTGTCGGCGACGGCCTTGTCGATGCGCTGTTCACCGCTGTCGTCCGCGGTGGCCGCGTCGAAGAGCACCTTGCCGTCGGAGTTGACCACCTTCTGCACGAAATGCGGCCGGTGATACACCCCGGAGTCGGCCAGCGTGGCGTACGCCGACGCCATGTCGATCACCCGGGTCTGGTACTGGCCCAACACGATCCCGTTATTCGGTGGCCCGCCCTTGCCGTCCTCGGACAGCGTGTGCGACACCCCGGGGAAGCTCTCGGCCACCCCGGCCTGATGCGCGGCCTCCGCGACGTCCTGCGGCCCGTTTTTGAGTTTGAGCATCAGCCGGTAGTAGGAGGTGTTCAGCGAGCGTTTCAGCGCCTCGGCGATATTGCAGTTGCCGCAGCCCTCACCCTCCACGTTGGTGATCTTGATGCCGTCGACGGTGAGCGGGGAGCTGTCCACCTGATACCCCAGCCCGATGCCCTGCTCCAGCGCCGCCACCAACGCGAACACCTTGAACGACGACCCGGTCTGCAGCCCGGCCTGCGCGAAGTCGAACCCGTGCGCGTCGGTGCCGCCGAAGTAGGCCTTGACCGCGCCGTCGTGCGGATCGATGGACACCACCGCGGCCCGCATATCGGGGTCCTGCCCGTCGAGGTACTTGCCCACCGCGTCCTCGGCGGCCTTCTGATCCTTCGGGTCGATGGTGGTGGTGACCTGCAGCCCCTGGGTGTTCAGCGTCTGCTCGTCGATGTCGAACAGGTCGAGCAGCTCCTTGGTGACCTGCCGCTGGATCAGCCCGTTGGGCCCGGAGGTCTGGCTCTGGGCGCGGGCGGCCTCCGGCGGCACGGTGGGCGGAAAGACCTGCCCGCGGCGGTCGCTGGCCGACAGCGCGCCGGTCTCCACCATGCCGTCGAGCACCCAGTTCCAGCGTTCGGCGGCGCCTCCGGGTCGATCGCGGGATCAGCGTGGACGGCCGCTGGATGAGCGCGGCCAACAGCGCGCCCTCGGCGACGTTGAGCTGCTCGACGGGTTTGCCGAAATACGCCTCGGAGGCCGCGGCGATCCCGTAGGCGCCGCGACCGAAGTAGATGATGTTCAGGTAGGCCTGCAGCACATCGTCCTTGGACCACTGGCTCGACATCTTGGCGGCGATGACGAGCTCCTTGGACTTGCGCAGCAGCCCACCCATGCCGGACCGCTGCGCCCCGACCAGTGCGTTTTTGACGTACTGCTGGGTGATGGTGGATCCGCCCTGCAGGTCGCCGCCGAAAATGTTGTTCTTGATCGCCCGCGCGAAACCGCTGAACGAGAACCCGGGGTTGGAGTAGAAGTCGCGGTCCTCGGCGGCGATCACCGCGTTGCGCACGTGCACCGGCACCTGGTCGATGTTGACGTCGACCCGGTTGCCTTCCGGCGGAACGATCTTCGCCAGCTCGGAGCCGTCGCTGGCCAGGATCGTCGACACCTGGTTGGTGCGGATGTCGCCCGGCTTGGGAATGTCGACGATGAAATATGCCATCGCGAACGTGATGATCGGCAGCGCGACCAGCACCGCGGCCGCCGCGTACAGCCCGCGCCGCACCCACTTCCAGTTGATCGGCGGCAGCAGCCGCGGCGGCGGCTCCAGCGCCGGCGCCGGCCTCCCGG
>PPEA01000119.1 GCA_002967005.1 Mycobacterium talmoniae | reverse complement strand
CTGCAGCTCGGTGATCGACCGAGGCCGCGTCGTGGATGACGGCCAGCGCGATTGCGGCGATCAGCAGCGGTCCGCCCAGCCCGACGCCACGATCCAGCGGATGACGAACCAGGATGAGTGCCCGAGGGTCGCCTGGGCGGTGGTGCGCGCCGTGCCCACACCATCAGCAGCACCGGCAGCAGCGGCATCACGCCCAGCTCGCGGCCGCCGATCGAGATCGGTACCTGGTGCACACCCAGCCACATGCTGGCGATGGCCCCCAGTGCGCCGGTCATGTCGCTGTTGGCAAACAGCAACTGCACCAACGTCACTGCCGCGATGACTACCAGCGCGACCAGTGCCGGGCCGAATGCAACCCGGACCAGGTCACGTGCCTGGCGTGCGCCCGCTGCGCGACTGTCCTGCACCGATGTCACTCTTCGCGCACGCACCCTAACTGGCGCGAGAGCGCGCGATTATTGCTGCTGGGGTCCCGACGGCGCCTGCTGGCCCTGGCCGTGCTGCTGCTGGCCGTGCTGCTGCTGACCGTGGCCGGAATTCGGGCCGCCCTGTCCACCGGACGGGGGTTGGCTGAAGCTGGGGAACCCGGTCGGCGGGGTGGGCGGACCTTGGTGCTGCTGGCCCTGCTGCCCCTGCGGCTGCTGCTGGACCTGCTGCGTCGGCTGGGCGCCGGTGGCGAATCCGCCCGTCGAAGGTCCCTGCGCACTGAATCCTCCGGTCGACGGTCCCGACGGGTAGCTGCCATACGACGGGTAGCCGGACTGCTGCTGCCCCGGGGCCTGCTGTCCGCCGGGCTGACCGTAGTAGCCGCCCCCCTGCGGGAGGCCGTACTGCGCGTACTGGTCGTATTTGGGCTTGGGCGCCGGCGCGGTGACCACACCCGCCTCCAGCAGCAGCGCAACCACCGCGGCGACCGCCTGCAGGACGGTGAAGCCCAACGCCAACCACAGACCCCAACCGGTGGCGAAGTGTTCACCCGGGGTCAAGGCTTCCGAGATCGTCAGCAGCGCACCGCCCGCCGCGATCACCGCGACGATCGGCGTGTAGTTCTTGGCTTTCGGCAGCAAACCCACCGCGGCGAGCAGCGCGGCCACAACCGCCACCGCGATGCCCTGGCCGGCACCGCTGCTGGAAAAGTCACCGTCCTCACTGACGTGGATCGGGCCAAAGGTGGCCAGATACGCCGCCAGCCCGAGCACCACCGTCGCGACGGCCAGGTACAGCGGCAGCTTGCTCTCGGCGTCCTCGGTCTTAGCGAACGAGGCAGTCGCGGACCCGTAGGAACCGGGCGGCTGCTGTGCGGGCGGATATCCGGAGGTTCCCGGCGGGTAGGTCATGGCTTCTCCTGTGCTTCCAGTGCTGTTGCAGCGTCGCGTGGTGGACGCTACCCCAGACGTCGCTTCCCCGCGACGCTACGTCGGACCGCGCCATAAAACGCCGCAGCTCGGCGGAGCGGGCGATGCGACGCGGTTCGACCACCTACGCTAGCGCACGCAGCCGCGGGTCCGCTGCGCCGATCTGGATGTCATTCGCGGCGGCATCGCCCGACGTTTGGGGCGCTTTGACCACCCCGGTGGTTGCCTCCCCAACTGGAACACGTTCTAATTCGAGGCATGGATTACGGGCTCGTACTATTCACCAGCGATCGCGGCATCACCCCGGCGGCGGCCGCCAAGCTTGCCGACGAACACGGTTTCCAGACCTTCTACGTGCCCGAGCACACCCATATCCCGGTCAAACGCCAGGCCGCGCACCCGACGACGGGCGACGAATCGCTGCCCGACGATCGTTATATGCGCACCCTGGACCCGTGGGTGAGTCTCGGCGCGGCGTGCGCGGTCACCTCGCGCGTGCGTCTGTCGACCGCGGTGGCGCTGCCCGTCGAGCACGACCCGATCACCTTGGCGAAGTCGATCGCCACCCTGGATCACCTGTCCGGCGGTCGGGTGAGCCTGGGCGTCGGGTTCGGCTGGAACACCGACGAACTCACCGACCACGGCGTGCCACCGGGGCGGCGCCGCACCATGCTGCGCGAGTACCTCGAGGCGATGCGGGCGCTGTGGACCCAGGAGGAAGCCTCCTACGACGGTGAATTCGTTAAGTTCGGGCCCAGCTGGGCCTGGCCCAAGCCGGTGCAGTCGCATGTCCCGGTGCTGGTCGGGGCCGCCGGCACCGAGAAGAACTTCAAGTGGATCGCGCGTAGCGCCGACGGGTGGATCACCACACCGCGCGACTTCGACATCGACGCCCCGGTGAAGCTCCTGCAGGACACCTGGGCGGCCGCCGACCGCGACGGGGCGCCGCAGATCGTCGCGCTGGATTTCAAGCCGGTGCCCGAGAAGCTGGCGCACTGGGCCGAGTTGGGGGTCACCGAGGTGCTGTTCGGCCTGCCGGACAAGCCCGAAGCCGAAGTGGCCGCCTACGTGGAGCGGCTGGCCAGCAAACTCGGCGCCCTGGCCTAGCCCGTCACGGCAGCCCCCTCGCGCCCCTCGCCGCCGCCCTCGCCGCGGTCACCGCGAGGGTGCGCAAATGTACGCGAAAACGCCCCTTGAACTGGCATTTTGCGCACGCTCGCGCCCAGGGCTAAGGCGCTAGCGCAGGCTGCAGCGGTTGCCGTAGTCGAGCGCGCGCACGGTGATCTGGGCCCCGAGCGGTTCGCCGTCGGACAGCAGCGCCACCAGGTCCTCGTCCTCGGTGGTGGCCAGGAAGCGGGTGCCGTCGGCGTCGAGTCGGCCGATGACGATCCCGGTCCGCGTCGGCCAGTCGTAGCGGACGCTGTAGGTCTCGATCGTCGCGGGCCCGTCGGC
Organism: Mycobacterium talmoniae; assembly: GCA_002967005.1. GTDB lineage: Bacteria > Actinomycetota > Actinomycetes > Mycobacteriales > Mycobacteriaceae > Mycobacterium > Mycobacterium talmoniae. The sequence goes on along the minus strand of PPEA01000119.1, from coordinate 4,883 downwards.
CTGCTCGGTGACGGCGACCGTGGGCAGCGCGTCGAACTCGTCCTGCAAGGCGCGGCTGTTGCCGGGTTTCCAGTCCGTCGGCGTGGTCGAATACACCCCCACCGAGTATTTGCTCTGCATCCCGCCGTTGGCGCCGACCAACGCGAATTGGCCGGGCGCCCTGCGGGTGGCGGCCACGGCCTCGGCGATCGCGTGCATCGAGTAGTTGTTGCCGGCGCCGCCGAAGAACGGCAGCCCCCCGGTCAGCGTCAGGCCGCGCGGATCGTCCGCTGACAACCCGAACGCATCGCAGATGTTGAACACCGGGACGGGAAAGCAGCTGTACAGGTCGAGGGCCGCGACGTCGTCGAGGCCGATGCCGGCCACCGCCAGCGCCTCGGTCACCGCGGTGACGGCGGCCGGGTAGCCACCCAAATCGGGGCGCTCCAGCAGCCGCTGCTCGCGCATATCGGCGTGGCCGTGCAGGTACACCCAGCGGTCCTCGGGCACCCCGAGCCGGCGGGCGGCCTCCACCGACATCAGCAGCGCGGCCGCACCCTGGTTGACCTGGTCGCGGGCCACCAGCAGCCGGGGGTACGGGTCGCAGATCATCCGGTTGCTCTCGCTGATCGTGATCAGCTCGTCCACCGAACGCTCGACCGGTGAGGCCGACAGCGGGTTCTTGGCGGCCACCTTGGTGAACGGGGCGAACAGCTCGCCCATCGCCTGCAGGTAGTCGGCCGGACCCAATCCCAGCCGCGCGCGGCGGGCGTTCTCCAGCAGCCCGTACTGCACCGGCGCCCCGGTCAGCCCGTGGATCACCGTGTAGCGCTCGACGAACTCCTCCAGCCCGAAGCCGCGGTCCTCCAGCTGGCCGTCGACGGTCTCGGTGAAGTCTGGCTTGTCCTCCGCGTCGGCGAAGTGCCGCAGTGTCGACGTCGCATCGGATCCACACAGCAGCACCACGTCGGCGGCGCCGGCGGCGATGCCCGCCGCGAATTCGGAGACCAGCTTTTGCGGTCCCTGGCCACCGACCTTGTCCAGCACCGCCCGCGCGGGATCCGCGCCGATCCGACGCGCCACCGACCGCGGGAAGTTGTTCGACTTACCCAGCGGCGCCGGAGCTTTCGGAATCGAGTTCTCGAATTGCCGGGTGGCCACCACGGTGTCGACGGCCTGGCGACCAGGGCGGCGTCGGCGCCGGCGTCGTCCAAGGCGGCCTGCGCGGCGGCGGCGGCCAACTCGACCGGGGACATGGCGCGATACTCGGCGTCGTCGATCCGCTCGGCGGCCTGGCCGACCCCGACCACCACTGGGGTGCGCGGGTGGACGCTCATGTGGTCACCTTTCTACGCCGAGCAGACGCAGAATCGCATTCCCGGACCGGTCCGGGTGCGATTCTGCGTCTGCTCGCGGGAAACCGGGGAAACGGGGGAAACCGTTACAGGCTCTCCAGGATCTGGCGGGCCAGCGCCGCGGTTTCCGACGGGGTTTTGCCCACCTTCACCCCGGCAGCCTCGAGGGCCTCCTTCTTGGCCGCCGCGGTGCCCGACGACCCGGACACGATCGCCCCGGCGTGCCCCATCGTCTTGCCCTCGGGCGCAGTGAATCCGGCGACGTAGCCGACCACCGGCTTGGACACGTTGGCCTTGATGAACTCGGCGGCCCGCTCCTCGGCGTCCCCACCGATCTCGCCGATCATCACGATGACCTTGGTTTCGGGGTCCTTCTCGAAGGCCTCGATGGCGTCGATGTGGGTGGTGCCGATGACCGGGTCACCGCCGATGCCGATGGACGTGGAGAACCCGAAATCGCGCAGCTCGTACATCATCTGGTAGGTCAAGGTGCCCGACTTGGACACCAACCCGACCGGACCCGAGCCGGTGATGTTGGCCGGGGTGATGCCGACCAGCGCCTGGCCCGGGGTGATGATGCCCGGACAGTTGGGGCCGATGATGCGGGTCTTGTTGCCCTTGTCCACGTTGTAGGCCCACGCGTAGGCGCTGTCTTGCACCGGGATGCCCTCGGTGATGACCACCAGCAGCGGGATCTCCGCGTCGATCGCCTCGACGATGGCGTCCTTGGCGAACTTGGGCGGCACGAAGATGATCGACACGTCGGCGCCGGTCTTCTCCATGGCCTCGGACACGCTGCCGAACACCGGCAGCTTGATCAGCCGGCCGCCCTTGTCCTCGTGCGACACGGTGGTGCCGGCCTTGCGGGCGTTGACCCCGCCGACGATCTGGGTGCCGGCCTTGAGCATCCGCGCGGTGTGGATGGTGGCCTCACTGCCGGTAATGCCCTGGACGATGACCTTGCTGTCCTTGTTGATGAAGATCGACATCGCCTTACGCGTCCTTTCCGGCGTTGGCCAGCTGGGCCGCCTTGTCGGCGGCCTCGTCCATGGTGGCAACCAACGTCACCAGCGGGTGGTTGGCCTCGGCCAGGATGCGCCGACCTTCGTCGACGTTGTTGCCGTCCAGGCGCACCACCAGCGGCTTGGTGGCGGCGTCACCGAGAATCTGCAACGCCTTGACGATGCCGGTGGCGACCGCGTCACACGCGGTGATCCCACCGAACACGTTGACGAACACGCTCTTGACCTGATCATCGCCCAAGATGACGTCCAACCCGGCGGCCATCACCTCGGCCGACGCGCCGCCACCGATGTCGAGGAAGTTGGCCGGCTTGACCCCGCCGTGCTTCTCCCCCGCGTACGCGACCACGTCCAGCGTCGACATCACCAGGCCGGCGCCGTTGCCGATGATCCCGACCTGACCGTCCAGCTTGACGTAGTTGAGGTTGTTCTCCTTGGCCTTGAGCTCCAGCGGATCGGTGGCCTCGCGGTCCTCGAACTCGGCGTGGCCGGGCTGCCGGAAGTCGGCGTTGGCGTCCAGCGTGACCTTGCCGTCCAGCGCCAGGATCTGGTCGTCGGGGGTGCGCACCAGCGGGTTGACCTCCACCAGGGTGGCGTCCTCGGCGACGAAGACCTCCCACAGCTTCTGGATCGTCACCGCCGCCGCGTCGAGCACGTCGGCGGGCAGGTGGCCCTGCTCGGCGATGGAGCGGGCGAACGCCAGGTCCACGCCCTTGACGGCGTCGACGGGCACCTTGGCCAGCCGTTCCGGTTTGGTCGCGGCGACCTCTTCGATCTCCATGCCGCCTTCCACCGAGCACATCGCCAGGTAGGTGCGGTTGGCCCGATCGAGCAGGAAGGAGATGTAGTACTCCTCGGCGATGTCGCTGGCCTCGGCCACCAGCAGTTTCTTGACGATGTGGCCCTTGATGTCCAGACCGAGGATGTTCTTGGCGTGGGTGAGCGCGTCCTCCGGCGTAGCGGCGTACTTAACGCCCCCGGCCTTACCGCGGCCGCCTACCTTGACCTGCGCCTTGATCATCACCGGTCGGCCGATCTCGGTGGCGATGGCCTGCGCGTCCTCGGCGGAGGTGGTTACGCGGCCCGGGGTGGTGGGAACACTGTGCTTGGCGAATAACTCCTTCGCCTGATACTCGAAAAGATCCATGGCCTCACTGTCTATGGTCGGCTAACGGCTTGCTTGAGTCGCGGTCGGTTCTATGAACTTCGCCCGGGGAACTGTATCGACCTACTAGCGAGTACCCTTTGCCGCCTACCACACATGTGGCACATCTCACCGAGGATGCGAAGTGATTCAAGTCACAGGTAGAAGCGGATTTGCCGGATGACTTGCCAGTTTCGGCGGCCGGTCGCTACTCTCTCCAAGGTCTATGTAACGTTATGGTCACGACCCGAGGGATTCCAGGTTGACGCACCGCGGCTGGGCTCAGTCTCCCGATACCGGAGCCACCCGTGGATCGAACGTCCCCGCACCTAGCCGTAACGAAGTCACCGACATCATCCCGTTCGACGAGTTCGGTGATCTCGCCGAGCCGACCTTCGACGACGAAGCCGGTGTATTGCAGGCCCCCGAGTTGGATGACCTGCACGACACCGACAACCTGACCGCGCTGCCGCTGGACGCGCCGACCGTACGTCGCGGACAGCACCGCAAGCCGGCGACCAGCGCGGTCAAGGGCCGCATTCTGATCGCGGCCATGGCCGCCGGCGCGGCCTCCGCCGCGGCGCACGCCGCGCTCAGTCACTCCGCTGCCCCGTCGCGACGACGGTGCTGGCCGCCGGCGCCGCCTCGATGGGCGGCGGCACCGGGCCCACCGCCACGCAGAACATGCAGATGGTCACCGTCCGGCCCGCCGCGAACGCCGTGGTCCACGACGAGGAACTCGCCAAGGGCGTCGCCTTCGCGCAGGAACGCGCCGAACGTGAGGCGCGGCTGCAGCGGCCGTTGTACGTCCAGCCCACCCGCGGCATCTTCACCTCGGCCTTCGGCTACCGCTGGGGTGCCCTGCACGGCGGCATCGACGTGGCCAACTCCATCGGCACCCCGATCCTGGCGGTGTCCGACGGTGTCGTTATCGAGGCGGGGCCCAGCGCCGGCTACGGCATGCTGGTCAAGCTGCGTCACTTCGACGGCACGGTCACCCTGTACGGCCACGTCAACACCACCACGGTCGCGTCGGCGAGCGGGTGATGGCCGGCGATCAGATTGCGACGATGGGCAACCGCGGCGACTCCACCGGCCCGCACCTGCATTTCGAAGTGCTGCTCAACGGCTCCAGCCGGATCGACCCGGTCCCGTGGCTGGCCAAGCGCGGCATCAACATGGGTGGCTAGCCTGGTCTGGTGACCGATTCGCACGAACCCTTCTCCGGCGCGAACCCACGCACGTCCAGCGGCCCGGTGACCGGGCCCTCCACGGGTCCCCGAACCGGCATCATCCGTCGGGCCCCCACCGGGGCGATACCGATCCCGACCACCCGGGTTGCCCAGCACCGGCCACCGCCCGCGCCGGCGCCCGTGCCCTACG
>PPEA01000118.1 GCA_002967005.1 Mycobacterium talmoniae | reverse complement strand
TGCCCTACGGGGGCCCCGCCGTGCCGGAGTCCAGCGGCAAAACGGCCATCGCCACCAGCGCCGTCACCATCCTCAGCGGCTGGGCGACCGCGGTGGTGGCCACCGACCTGATCGCGGGGTGGTGGGGGTCGGACCGCCTGTTCTGCGTCGCGGTCGGGTTTCTGACGTTGGTGTTCGCGGCGACCACGGTGTCCGGGGTGATCCTGCTGCTGCGGCGCCAACCTTATGGCCGCTACCTGATCGCGGTCGGCGCCGTGATCGCCTTGTTGACGTTCGGCAGCGTGTTCATCGCGGGTGCCCGGGTGCCGTGGATCGTGCACACCATCCCCGTGCTGCAAATCGCCAGCGGGGTGCTCGCACTGCTGCCCGCCACCAAACGCTGGCTGGTCGGCTGAGCCCGGCCCGCCCCGGCCCGAAATTCGCGGCCACCGCAGCCACCTGCCCCTGATAGCGTTCATCAGCATGAACCCTTGGCAGCCGCCCGGCCAACCGGGTTGGGGTCCCCCCACGCCTCCCGGACCGTACGGTCCGCCGCCGGGACAGTACGGTCCGCCGCCGGTGGGCGGCCCCTACCCCGGGGCTCCCTACCCACCGCCGGGCTACCCGGGTGCCGCACCCAGTGGCGGGACCGCGATCGCGGCCGCCATGTTGAGTTTCCTGGGCGCGGTGGCCTCCGGCGTCGGGGTCATCGGGACGGCCATCGCGTTGAGCGCACCGTGGGCGAAATACGCCAGCACCGGCTACTTCGCCTTCTCCGCTCTGGTCTCGCTGGCGCTGGCCGCGGCGCTGACGACCGGGGGGATCCTGCTGCTGCGCCGCCGCCTGGTGGGCCGGACCGTCATTGCCGGGGCGTGCGCGGCGGCGATGCTGATCGCACTGATCGGTTTCGCCTACGGCCAACACATGCTGCACAACATTTCCAGCGAATACGGCATGCCGGTCAACAGCGCGGCGGGCCTGGGCTATGGGATGGGCGGCCTGCTGTTCAACCTGGTGATGCCGGCGATCACGATGGCGCTCGCGCTGGTGCCGTCCACCCGGCTGTGGTGCTTGGCTCCCCGGCGCGGACCGGCGCACCGGCGCCCGGTCCATGGTGACACCCTGGCAGGGGCCGCCCGGACAGCCGGGGTGGGCCCCAACCCGGGGCCGAATCCGTACGGCGCCCCCGCGGGAAATCCGTATGGCCAACCGGCGAATCCCTATGGCCAGGTAGGGAATCCCTATGGCCAGGCGGGGAATCCGTATAGCCCCGCGGCGGGCACCCCCTACGGTCAGGCGGGCTATCCCCCGCTGGGCGCCGCCCTGCAGCCCAGCGCGCGACGGCCATCACCGCCGCGATCTTGAGCTTCCTCGGCAGTCTCGTGCACGGGATCGGCGCCCTCGGCAGCCTGTTGGGGCTCGCCTCGCCGCTCACCAAGTACAGCAACGTGTCCGGTGGCTTCTTCGCGTTGCTGGCGGTGGTATCCGGTGCCGTCGCCGCCGGCCTTCTGGTCGGCGGCATCATGCTGCTGCGCCGCCAGTTCACCGGACGAATGGTGATCGCGGTGTCGTGTGGGGCCGTCATCCTGATGGCGATCGCGAGTTACGCCTTCTCCGAACATCTGTTGCGCGGGTACGGAGTTACCGGCTTCACCAGCAGCGCGGTCGGCTTGCTGCTGAACACGGTGATGCCGGGTGTGACGATGACGCTGGCGCTGGTGGGACCGACCCGGCGGTGGTGCCTGACCAAACCGCCGAGCTGCCCGCGCCGCCGCCCGGCGCGTGGTGATGGACCCCTGGCCGGGCCAACCGGGTTGGGGCACGCCGCCGCAGTACCCGTACCGCGGCTACCCGTATGGGCATCCACCCCAGCCTGGCCCCCCTGCACCGCCGCCCAGCGGCGCCACCGCCATCACCGCGGCGGTGTTGAGTTTTCTCGGCAGCGCCGCCAACGGGGTAGGCGTCATTTCGGGCGTCGTCGTGGTGTGGTCGTCGTTGATCGGGGAGTCCCTGGCGGCAGCCGCCGGCCTGAACGTCGGCTTCTTTGTGTTCTTGACCCTGGTCTCGTGCGTACTGGCCGTAGCGCTGCTCGTCGGCGGGATCCTGCTGCTCCGCCGGAAACTGGCCGGACGGCTGGTCATCGCCGTGGCGTGCGGGATCGCCATCGCGATGGCGCTCATCAGTTTCGGCTATACCCAAAACGCAATGCGCGACTACGCGTTTGCGGCCTCAACCTACGGGCTACCCGGCCTGGCGCTGAACCTGGTGATGCCGGCGGTGACGATGACGCTGGCGCTGGTGCCGCCCACCCACCGCTGGTGTGTAGCAAGGCGACCACCGCCGCCGTGGTGACCGGCTCACCGCCGTGGACATGCGCACGCCAGATCGGCAATCGACGTTTGTGTGCTGTACCCGGCCTCCCCTGATAGCGTGCGCGGCTATGAACCCTCGGCAGCAGCCGCCCGGTCAGCCGGGCTGGGCCATGCCACCAGCACAGCCCGGCTACCCGCGCCCCAGCGGCGCCACCGCCATCACCGCGGCGGTGTTGAGTTTTCTTGGTTGCGCGATCTATGTCGTTGCCTCGGTGTCGCTTCTCGCAACGGTTACGCGACGCCGAAATCGCATGCCTGTCGACGGGACCCATTTCCTTGTGTTCGTGGGGGTGGTGTCGTTCGCGGTCGCGGTGGCGCTTCTCGTCGGCGGAATCATGTTGCTGTGCCGACGGCTGTCCGGCCGGATCGTCCTGATCATTACCTGCGCGACCTCGATCGCGATGCAAATCGTCGCGTTGGTGTTCGCCGAACTGATCCGTAGTGCACACAAGCATTACGCGGCGCCGCTACACGCGGCCATCATCGGCATCGTTGTCACCGCGACGATCGGAGCACCGATAATTATCGCTGCATCGGTAGCACCCACCAAGCGCTGGTGTTTGGCGAGGCGGGCGAGCGCGCCGCCGCCCACAGTGTGGTGAGCAAAAGTGTGGTTACCCACCGGGCGGCCGCGCTGACGAACACTGGCCTCCCGCTGGGGGCACGCTGCTAGCGTTCAGTGGCATGGATCCGTCCCAGCCGGAGCCCGGTGACGGCACTCCGCCGCGCTACGAGTCACCGCCCAGCAGGGGTACCGCCCTCACCGCCGGGACCCTGAGCCTGCTGGGCGGCATCGCCAATGGCCTCGCCGCCATTTCCAACATCATGTTGGTCGGATCCCCGGAGTTGGAGTCCGCCGGCCTGAGCACGGGCTACTTCGGGTTCGTCGGCCTGGCGGCGTTCGTCATTGCGATCGCACTCCTGGTAGGGGGCATCATGCTGCTGCGCCGGCGCAGCGCCGGTAGGTTGATCATCGTCACAGGATGCGTGGGCGCCGTCCTGCTCAACCTGGTCAATTTTGCCTATTCTCAAGACCTTTCGCAAAAGTATGGGCCTGAGATCGCGATCGGCGTGCCCAGGCTGGTGGTGGGCATCAGCGTGGCGTCCGTGACGGCGATGCTGGCCCTCGCGGCCTCCACCGAACGGTGGTGCCGGGCCGGTCACGCAAACCGCGCGGTCAGCTGACCCGACCGATCGCGAACTACCTACAGCTTGGTGATCGGGGCGTGGTTGTGCATCAGCTTGACCCGCCCGGAACTGCCGAAGTCGATCAGCGACATCGCCGATTCCCCGACACCGGAGACTTCCTCTACCCGGCCCAGCCCGTACTTGTCGTGCGTCACCCGATCCCCGGGTTCCAGCACCACCAGCGGGCGCTTGCTGGCGCTGCGCGTCGGGGACGGGCGCGGGGCACCGAAGCGGCCGGCGCCGCTGACCGGGGCGGAATACGACGGGGTGGGGTCGGTGCGCCGCCAGTCGATGAGCTCGGCCGGGATCTCCTGCAGGAAACGGGATTCCGGGTTCACCATGGGCTGGCCCCACGAGGAACGCACCTTGGCGCGGCTGACATAGAGCCGTCGGCGCGCCCGGGTGATGCCGACGTAGGCCAGCCGCCGCTCCTCGGAGAGTTCGCGCGGGTCGCCCAGTGCCCGCATGTGCGGGAACATGCCGTCCTCCCAGCCGGTCACAAACACCACCGGGAACTCCAACCCCTTGGCGGTGTGCAACGTCATCAAGGTGACCACGCCGGCGCCGTGCTCGGGGATCTCGTCGCGTCGGCGACCAGCGACACCCGTTCCAAGAACTCGGCCAGCAGACCGGTGTCGGGCACGTCTTCGTCGTCCGGGGCGTCCAACGACTCCTCCAACGCCGCCGCGTTGGCCCGGTCGATGGCGAATTCGTGTGCGACGCTGACGAGTTCATTGAGGTTGTCCAGCCGGGCCAGATCCTGCGGGTCGTGCGAGGACTCCAGTTCCCGGCGGTAGCCGGTGCGGTCCAACACCGCCTCGACCAACTCGCCGAGATCCCCGTCCAGGCCGCCCCGCAGCTCGTCGAGCATCTCGACGAACCCGGCGATCGCCTTCTCGGAGCGGGTGTTGAGCATCGGCACCTTGCCGTCGGCGGCGGCGGCCAACGCGTCGGCGAAGCCGGCACCGGTGTTCTCGGCGTACACCGCGACGCAGGCTTCGGCACGGTCCCCGATCCCGCGGCGCGGGGTGTTCAGGATGCGTCGCAGGCTCACCGTGTCGCCGGGGTTGTCCAGCACCCGCAGGTAGGCGACGATGTCGCGGATCTCCTTGCGCTCGTAGAACCGCACGCCGCCCACGACCTTGTACGGGATGCCGGCCCGGATGAACACCTCTTCTAACGACCGCGAGGAGTTGTTGGTCCGGTAGAACACCGCGACGTCGTTGTAGGTGATCTCCCCGCCGTCGGCGAGGGCGTCGATCTCCTGGGCGACGAACCGGGCCTCGTCGTGCTCGTTGTCGGCGACGTAGCCGACGATCAGCTCGCCTTCCCCGGCGTCGGTCCACAACCGCTTTTCGCGGCGCCCGGCGTTGCGGGCGATCACCGAGTTGGCCGCCGACAGGATGTTTTGGGTGGAGCGGTAGTTCTGCTCCAGCAGGATGGTGGTCGCGTCGGGGTAGTCGCGTTCGAAGTCTTCGATATTGCGGATGGTGGCGCCACGGAACGCGTAGATCGACTGGTCGGCGTCCCCGACGACGCACAGTTCCGCCGGCGGCACCCCGTCATCGGCGGCACCGTGCCCGGTAAGTTCGCGCACCAGCACGTACTGGGCGTGGTTGGTGTCCTGGTATTCGTCGACCAGGATGTGCCGGAACCGGCGCCGATAGTGCTGGGCGACCTGGTCGAAGGCCTGCAGCACCCCGACCGTCTCGCCGATCAGGTCGTCGAAATCCAGCGCGTTGGCCGCCCGCAGCCGGCGCTGGTATTCGGCGTAGACGGTGGCGATGACCTGGGTCAGGTCGTCGGAGGCGTCGGTGAGGTTGGCGACCGCCTGGTCGGGGTCGATCAGCTCGTTCTTCAGGTTGGAGATGCCGGTGGCCAGCAGCCGCGGCGAGTGCCGCTTGACGTCCAGGCCCATGTCACGGCCGATCATCAGCAGCAGCCGCCGCGAATCGTCGGCGTCATAGATCGAGAAATTGGAGTTCAGCCCCGGGATCAGCGCCGCCTGGTTGCGCAGGATCCGCACGCACATCGAGTGAAACGTCGACACCCACATGGCGCGGGCCCGCGCGCCGACCAGACCCACCACCCGTTCGCGCATCTCGGCGGCGGCCTTGTTGGTGAAGGTGATGGCCAGCACCTGCCCGACCCCGACGTCGCGCGCCGCCAGCAGGTAGGCGATGCGCCGGGTCAACACCGCCGTCTTGCCCGAGCCCGCCCCGGCCACGATCAGCAGCGGCGAGCCCTCGTGCAGCACCGCCTGGCGCTGCTGGGGGTTCAGCCCGTCGAGCAGGTGGTCGGTGTCGAGGTCTGGCCGCGTGTCGGGAAGGTTCACACTCATCTCTGCCCTAACGTACCGCCGCCCGGTGACAGCCTTTGCGCAGGCACGGCCCTTAGTGGCAGACTCAATTCGTGCTCAACGCGCAGCTTCGATTTTTCTACGGGTACCGGCCAGCGGTGCCCGTGGTGTAGCTGCTTCCTAGAGCCCCGCGGTCCGCGTCCGGATCCGGGGGCTCGTCTGTTGTGTGAAGCCGGGATGCGGATGGGACCAGAAGCCACCAACAGCGAGAATCCGGAGACCCCACCCATGACTGTAGAAGCCGCGCAGCTCCCCGATATCGATGAGCTGCGGCAGGAGATCGACCACCTGGACGCGACCATTCTGGCCGCGGTCAAGCGCCGCACCGAGGTGTCCCAGCAGATCGGCAAGGCGCGGATGGCCTCGGGCGGCACCCGGCTGGTGCACAGCCGGGAGATGAAGGTCATCGAGCGCTACAGCGAGCTCGGCCCGGACGGCAAGGACCTGGCGATGCTGCTGCTGCGGATGGGTCGCGGTCGGCTCGGCCACTAAGGGGCCCGCTTCCTGCACCGAGATCGACGTTCGCGTGACGTCCACTCGCAATTCCGCCCGCAAACGTCGATCTCGCCGCAAGGCGGAGGCGTGAAAGCTAGCCGGGCAGCGCGATGTACTTGGTCTCCAGGTACTCCTCGATGCCCTCGAAGCCGCCTTCGCGGCCGAACCCGGATTGCTTGACGCCGCCGAACGGCGCGGCGGGGTCGGAGATCACCCCCCGGTTGACCCCGACCATCCCGGACTCGACGGTCTCGGCGACCCGCAGCGCACGGTCCAGCGACCGGGTGTAGATGTAGGCCGCCAGGCCGTACTCGGTGGCGTTGGCGGCGGCCACCGCCTCGTCCTCGGTGTCGAACCCGGCGATCGGCGCGACCGGGCCGAACACCTCCTCGCGCAGGATCCGGGCGTCGGCGGGGACGTCGGTCAGCACGGTGGCCGGGTAGAAATGGCCGGGC
>PPEA01000117.1 GCA_002967005.1 Mycobacterium talmoniae | reverse complement strand
AGCGCGGCGACCCCGTCGGCCGCCGACGCGTCCGCGACGGTGGTCAGCACCTCGCCGCTGGACGGGTCGACGACCTCGAACCGCGCCGAGCCTTCTCGTTGCTCACCGCCGATCCACAGTCCGGTCGGTACCGACGCCAGCAGCCGTTGCATCATGGCTCCATCATTTACGCCGCGGCCCGAACCGCCGCATTAGGGTCGGAACTATGACCTCCGCGCACCAGCTCCCCGACATCTCGGCCACGCCCGCTTGGAACGCCCTGCGCAGCCACCACGAGCAGATCGGGGACACCCATCTGCGGCAGTTGTTCGCCGACGACCCCGACCGCGGCCACGAGCTCACCGTGACGGTGGGCGACCTGTACATCGACTACAGCAAGCACCGGATCACCCGGGAGACCATCACCCTGCTGACCGACCTGGCTCGCGCGGCCGGCCTCGAGCAGCGCCGCGACGCGATGTTCGCCGGGGCGCACATCAACACCTCCGAGAACCGGGCGGTGCTGCACACCGCGCTGCGGTTGCCGGCCGACGCCGAACTGATCGTCGACGGGCGCAACGTCGTCGCCGATGTGCACGCGGTGCTGGACGCGATGGGCGATTTCACCGACCGGCTGCGCAGCGGCGAGTGGACCGGCGCCACCGGCAAGCGCATCACCACCGTGGTCAACATCGGCATCGGCGGATCGGACCTGGGGCCGGTGATGGTGTATCAGGCGCTGCGCCACTACGCCGACGCCGGCATCTCGGCCCGGTTCGTCTCCAACGTCGACCCCGCCGACCTGATCGCCACACTGGCCGACTTAGAGCCCGCTACAACGCTTTTCATTGTCGCGTCGAAGACCTTCTCCACCTTGGAGACGCTAACCAATGCCACCGCCGCCCGGCGCTGGCTCACCGACGCGCTCGGCGATGCCGCGGTGGCGCAGCACTTCGTCGCGGTCTCCACCAACAAGCGGCTGGTCGACGAATTCGGCATCGACACCGCCAACATGTTCGGCTTCTGGGACTGGGTGGGCGGCCGCTATTCGGTCGATTCGGCGATCGGGCTGAGCGTGATGGCCGCGATCGGCCGGGAACGCTTCGCCGACTTCCTGTCCGGCTTCCACCTCGTCGACGAGCACTTCCGCACCGCCCCGCTGGAGTCCAACGCGCCGGCGCTGCTCGGGCTGATCGAGCTGTGGTACTCCAACTTCTTCGACGCGCAATCGCGGGCGGTGCTGCCGTATTCCAACGACCTGGCCCGGTTCGCGGCGTACCTGCAGCAGCTGACGATGGAATCCAACGGCAAGTCGGTGCGCGCCGACGGCACCCCGGTCACCACCGACACCGGTGAAATCTATTGGGGCGAACCGGGAACCAACGGCCAACACGCCTTCTACCAGTTGCTGCATCAGGGCACCCGGCTGGTGCCGGCGGATTTCATCGGCTTTTCGGAGCCGCTGGACGACCTGGCCACCGCCGACGGCACCGGCAGCATGCACGACCTGCTGATGAGCAACTTCTTCGCCCAAACCCAGGTGCTGGCGTTCGGCAAGACCGCCGAGGAGATCGCCGCCGAGGGCACCCCGGCCGAGGTGGTGCCGCACAAGGTGATGCCCGGCAACCGGCCGACCACCTCGATCCTGGCCCGCAAGCTGACCCCGTCGGTGCTGGGCCAGCTGATCGCGCTCTACGAGCATCAGGTGTTCACCGAGGGTGTGGTGTGGGGCATCGACTCGTTCGACCAGTGGGGGGTGGAGCTGGGCAAGACCCAGGCCAAGGCGCTGCTGCCGGTGATCACCGGCGACGGGTCACCGGGTCGGCAGTCGGACAGCTCCACCGACGCGCTGGTGCGCCGCTACCGCGTCGAGCGCGGCCGCGCGGGCTGAGCGGGGCTAGCCCACCCCGCGAGAGGGAATCTGGCGACGCGACACGCCGTGCGAGCGTCGCAGGATTCCCACTCGCGGTGAAGGGGGCCTCAGGCGAAGGGTTTGGTCAGCCGCGGCGGCAGCACCCGCAGCAGCTGCACCAGCGGCGCCCACGGCCAGGCCGGCACCACCGCGCGCCCGGTTTCCCGTTCGATCGCGCCCACCATGGCCTTGACCCCGGTGTCGTTGTCCACCATCAGCAGGGTCGATGCCGACTTCGCGGTCATCTCCGACTCGATGTAGCCCGGCTCCAGCACGGTGACCTTGATCGGGCCGCTCGGGTACTCGGCGCGCAGCGACTCCCCCAGCGACGACACCCCGGCCTTGCTGGCGGCATAGGCGGCCTTGACGCCCGGCACGCCCTTGTTGCCCAGCACCGAGGAGATCAGCACCAGGTGTCCGGCGCCGGCCTTGGTGAACATCTCCAGCGCAGTCTCGATCTGCACCAGCGCCGACACCAGGTTGGTCTGGAGGGTGGCCTTATTGGCCCACAGCTTGCCCGAGCCCAGCCGCGCGCCCTTGCCGATACCGGCGTTGACGATGACCCGGTCGATGCCGCCCAGCGTGTCGGCGAGTTCGGCGAACACCTTGGGCACCTGGTCGTGGTCGTCGACGTCGAGCGCGGCGACGGCCACGGTGATGTTCGGGTGCTTGCGCGTCAGCTCGTCTTTGAGCTCATCGAGGCGGTCGATGCGGCGGGCGCACAGCGCCAGGTCGCGGCCCTTGGCCGCGAACGCGCGCGCCATCCCGGCGCCCAGGCCGGAGCTGGCTCCGGTGATGAGGATCTTCTGGCGGGTCATCGGGGCAGCTTAACCCGGCTCGACAGCTGTCAAAAACCGCGGGGCCATAGCTACTTCAGCAGCCGCGACATGCGCCGGTCGGCCAGCACCTTGCCGCCGGTCTGGCAGGTCGGGCAGTACTGGAACGACTTATCGGCGAACGACACCTCCCGCACCGTGTCCCCGCACACCGGGCACGGCAAGCCGGTGCGGGCGTGCACCCGCAGCCCGGACCGCTTTTCGCCCTTGAGGGTGGCCGCCTGCTGACCGACCGAGCGGGTCACCGCGTCACCGAGCACCGACACCATCGCCGCGTGCAACCCCGCAAGCTGCTCGGCCGACAGCTTCGCGGCGGTGGCGAACGGCGAAATCCTTGCGGTATGCAGGATCTCGTCGCTGTAGGCGTTACCGATGCCGGCGATCACGTGCTGGTCGGTGAGGACGGTCTTGATCCGGCCGGTGTTGCCGGCCAACAAGGCGGCCAGCTCGTCGGCGCCGACCTGCAGCGCGTCGGGCCCCAGCGCGGCGATGCCCGGCACCTGGTGCGGGTCGTCGACCAGCCACACCGCCAACCGTTTTTGGGTGCCCGCCTCGGTGAAGTCGAAATCGGGGGTGCCCAGGTGC
>PPEA01000116.1 GCA_002967005.1 Mycobacterium talmoniae | reverse complement strand
TCGGCCCCTTGCCCGGCCGCGGCGGCGCGGCGGGCAGGTTGTCCGACCAGCGCAGCCAGCCCGCCCGGGACAGGTGCGCGATCAAGAGCAGCTCACCGGCCTGCACGCCCAGGTATTTGCCCCACCGGTGCGCGGCGGTCACGGTCTGTCCGTGCAGCGCGGTGATCGGCGGGTCGAAGGTTTTGAGCACCGACAGGGCGACCACGTCGACGCGACCGACGGTTAACCCGACGGCGTGCCGACGCAGATGGTCGGCGAGCGCTTCGACTTCGGGGAGTTCGGGCACGGCCCCAGTCTGCCCGGTTAGCGGGTGAGCCGCTTGACGTCGGGCGCCACCATCGACAGCAGCCAGCTCACCACCGACAACACGATCGCGGCCCAGATCGCCGTCCACCAGAAGTGGTCGATCTGCAGCCCCCAGTGGGTGGTGTTCTCGGTGATCCACGCGGTCAGCCACAGCATGAACGCGTTGATCACGATGTGGATCAGGCCCAGGGTGAGGATGTACAGCGGGATCGACAGGACCTGCACCACCGGTTTGATGAACGCGTTGACCAGACCGAAGATCACCGCGACCACGAAGATGATGCCGATCTTCTGCCAGGTCTCCTCGCCGCCGACAAAGCGGATCCCGTCGACGACCAGGGTGACCACCCACAACGCGAATCCGGTGAGCGCGGCACGAAGCAGGAAGGGGCCCATGCGCTGAACCTACTCCGCGGCCCGCAGCAGATAGGTGTCCATGATCCAGCCGTGTCGCGCCCGGGCCTCGGCGCGCAACTCGACGATCCGCGCGCCCACCTCCCCCACCGTGCCCGCCACCAGCAGCTCATGCTCGGTGCCCAGGTAGGCACCCCACCAGATCCGGGTCTGCGGCGGGCAGCCACGGAACGCGCAGTCGGCGTCGAGCATGACCACCGCCGAGCCGGTCAGGCCGCGCTCGCGCAGCTGCCGCCCGGTGGTGATCAGGACGGGTTCGCCGACGTCGTTGAGCGGGATCCGGTGCCGCGCGGTCAGCGCCTGCACGGCGGTGATCCCGGGGATGACGTCGTAGCGCAGCTCGATCTGCTCGGCGACGGTGTCCAGGATGCGCAGCGTGCTGTCGTACAGCGACGGATCACCCCAGGCCAGAAACCGCCCCGACGCCGTCGGGGCCGAGTTCGGCGGCGATCGCCGCGGCCCAGATCCGCGCCCGGGCGACGTGCCAGTCCGCCACCGCTTGCCGGTAGTCGCCGTCTTGGGCCCGCGGCGGGTCGGGCAGCTCGACGAAGCGGTAGTCGCGATCGCGGATAAACCGCTGGCAGATGTGCCGCCGCAGCTCCAGCAGCTCGCTTTTGGTCTCGCCCTTGTCCATGGCGAAAAACACCTGGGTGTCGTTGAGCGCCTCGATGGCCTGCACGGTCAGGTAGTCGGGATGGCCCGCGCCGATGCCGATGACGTGGACCAAACGCATATCGGCAGGCTAACCAGCCAGCGGACCCGCAAAGTATCCGGTACCGTGGGTATTGACATCTTGCCGGTGTCCTTCGTAACTTCTTGAAGCACAACGGCAGCGAAGGGACGCCCCATGACGACCAGCGCAGTGAAGACAGACGGCCCGACTCGGGACGAGTTCGCCGACCGGCTGCTCAAGGGTTCGGTCAAAAAGTCCTACGCCCCGATCGTCGACATCGACTGGGACGCCCCGCTCGACGACGACAAGTTCTTCCTGCCGCCGCGGATGTGCACGCTGTACGGCACCGGCCTGTGGGAGTCGATGACCCGGGAGCAGCAGATCGAGCTGTCCCGGCAGGAATTGGTCAACATCCTGTCGGCCGGCATCTGGTTCGAGAACATCCTCAACCAGGCGCTGCTGCGCAACATGATGCACAAAAACCCCACCGCCGCCTCGACGCACTACGAGCTGACCGAGCTCGGCGACGAAACCCGCCACATGGTGATGTTCGGTAAGGCCATCGACCGGGTCGGCGGGGTGCCGGTGCGACCCAAGTTCTACCAACGCGTCGTGATCAACATGTTGCCGAAGCTGTTTCGCGGCAGTGTGTTGTGGGGCGCGGCGCTGGTCGGTGAGGAGATCTTCGACGCGCTGCAGCGCCAGATCCTCGACGACCCCGACCTGCAGCCGATCGTCCGTCGGCTGATGCGGATCCATGTCACCGAGGAGGCCCGCCACATCCAGTTCGCCCGCGACGGGCTGCGCCAGCGGGTCCCGGCGATGCCGTGGTATCGCCGGGTCTACATGGCGAACCTGCAGGGCGTCGGCGGACCGTTCTACCGCTACCTGTTCACCGTCCCGCTGGTGTACCAACGGGTCGGGCTCGACGGCCGGGAAACCCGCCGCATCGCCCGCGCCAACCCGAACTTCCACGCCAATTGCCGCTCGGCGTTCGCGCCGCTGGCCGCGTTCTTCGAGGAGGTCGGCCTGATGGGCCGGCTGAGCCGGCGGATGTGGCGGCGGGCGGGGTTCCTGTGAGCACCGGCGTCCTGGTCATCGGCGATCCCGGCCGCCTGCACGGGCTCGTCGGCTACGACACCGCGCTGCCGTCCGCGGTGACCACCCGGTTCGACAACCGCACCGACACCTGGACGGTGACCACCGCCGACGGGCAGACCCGGACCGCCCGGGTGCTGACCTGCCTCGTGCGCACTCACCGGTTCGGGATACCAGC
>PPEA01000115.1 GCA_002967005.1 Mycobacterium talmoniae | reverse complement strand
ACGGGTGCGGCGCGGGTGTGGCGCGCACGGTTTGCCGGGTTTCGCCGAGGCCTTGCACCCGCAGGGTGACCACGTCACCGTCGTGCAGCCAGCCGGGGAAGGTTTCCGGTGCGCTCAGGCTCAGGTGTTCGACCAGGGTGCAGGTCGGCACGGTGCCGGAGCCGACGACGTCGCCGGGGGCCAGGGTCACCCCGCGCGAGGCGTAGGAGATGACTTCGCCGAAGCTCCAGTCCATCGTCGCGGTCGACCCGGAGCCGATCACGGTGTCGTTGACCAGCGCGGTGACGCCGAGGCCGAGTTTGCCGCCGCGGCGGTAGGGCTCCAGCTCGTCGGGGGTGACCAGGTAGGGGCCCAACGTGACGCCGCTGTCCTTGCCCTTGGCCTGCCCGATGCCCAGTTGGCTGTCCAGTTGCTGCAGATCGCGCGCCGACCAGTCGTTGAAGATGGTGTAGCCGATGATCGCCGCCTCGGCCTCGGCGACCGACAGGTCCTTACCGGCTACCCCGATCACCGCCGCGATCTCCAATTCGAAGTCCTGCCAGGCGCTGCCCGGCGCCATCGGCGCGTCGTCGTAGGGTCCCAGCACGGTGGCCGGGCAGGCGAAGTAGAACGCCGGCACCCGATACCAGGTGTCCTTGAGCACCCGGCCCCCGCCCATCGCGGCCTGGCAGTTGCGCATGTGCTCCAAAAAGCACAGCGAGTCCCGGATCGACGGCGGGCGCGGGATCGGCGCCATCAGCGTCACCTCGGCCAGCCGCGCCGTGGCCGGTGCCCGCAGCGCCTCCTCGCCGGCGCGGCGCAGCCCGGCGGGGCCACCCCGAATCAGCTCCAGCAGCGTGACACCGGCCGGCAGCGGGTGGATCGCCTCCCCGGACAACACCCCGGTGCGTTCACCCGCACCGTCCCGATAGGTCACCCAGCGCATGCGCTACCTCCCGTCATTCGCGGACCACCTGGTCCGGTGTCTTGTCCGGCCGCAGTCCTCGCCAACTGGGTTGGCGTAGCCGGCCGTCCGATGTCCATTCGCTGTAACGCACCTCGCCGACCAGGGTCGGCCGGACAAACGTGACGCCCTTGGCGTCCTGGGTGCCCAGCGGGGCGTTGAACGGCGAGTCGTCGGTGTACAACGGCGCCAGGGTCTTCTGGAGCCGGGCCAGGTCGCGTTGGGTGAAGCCGGTGCCGACCCGCCCGGCGAACTGCAGCCCGCCGCGGCCGGGGATACCCATCAGCAGCGACCCGATGCCGCCGCTGCGGCCGCCTTCACCGGCGCGCCAGCCGCCGATGACGACCTCCTGGGTGTTCCAGTGTTTGTCCTTGACCCACGACGCGGCTCGACGCCCCCGGCTGATACAGGGGAGTCCCACTTCTTGGCGACCACGCCCTCCCCAGCCGCGGTCGCGGGCGTAGTCCAGCGCCGCGGCCCCGTCGCCGGGCAGCAGCGGCGGCACGATCAGATCGGTGCCGGCGGCCAGCGTTTCCAGCAGCCGCCGCCGATCCCGGTAGCGGGCCCGCAGCAGCGACCGGCCGTCCAGGTAGAGCAGGTCGAACGCCCAGAACTCGAGTGCGGCACTGCGCCCGCGGTTTTGCATCGCGGTGAAGCTGGGCACGCCCGCGTCGTCGAGCACGACGACCTCGCCGTCGAGCACCACCCGGTGGTCGGCCACGGCGTCGGCCACCGACTGCAGCTGCCGGAATTCGGCGGTGACGTCGCGTCCGCTGCGTGATCGCAGCCGCAGGTTGGCGTGGTCGGCCTCCACCAACAACCGGTAGCCGTCCCACTTGCCCTCGAACGCCCACTGCTCGGCGGTCAGCACCGCCACCGAGCCCTCGGTGGCCAGCATCGGGGACAGCTGCTCGAAGACGAACACCTTCTGGTCTTTCATCCGGTGCGCCAGCCACTGGTCGCCGTTGGTCTGAATCAGCGCGTACCGCCCGGAGATCCGCTCGCCGTGCAGGGTGACAATTACTTCGTCGTCGCGGAACTTCTCGGTGTCGTAGCTGCCGGCGTCCCAGATGATCACCCGGCCGGCGCCGTATTCGCCCTTCGGGATGGTGCCCTCGAACGTCGCGTATTCCAGCGGGTGGTCCTCGGTGTGCACGGCCAGATGGTTGACCGCCGGGGTGTCGGGCAGGTTCTTGGGCACCGCCCAGCTCACCATGACCCCGTCGCGCTCCAGCCGAAAGTCGTAATGCAGCCGGCGGGCGTGGTGCTCCTGGATGACGAACCGATCGTTATTGCCGGCGGGCGCGGCGGATTTGGGTAGCGGTTCGGGGGTTTTGCCCGCATTGCGCATGCTGCGGTAGACGTCGAGTCTGTCGGCGGCGCCCAGATCGGCGTCCAGCGCCGCCAACAGGTCACCGTCGGCGCCGACCCGGGCCAGCATTTCGTCGTAGCGCAGCTGCCGCAGCTCGGGGTCGTCGAGTTCCTCCCAGCTGCGGGGCGCGGCCACGGTGGGCAGCTCACGGCCGCGCAGCGAATACGGGGCGATGGTGGTCTTCGACCCGTTGTTTTGGCTCCAGTCCACGAACACCTTGCCGGCCCGCACGCTCTTGGTCATCGTCGAGGTGACCAGCGTGGGCGCCTCCTGCTCCAGTTGCTGCGCAATGCGTTTGGCCAACACCGCCGCGCCGCGGCTGCTCACCGGCTTGTCCAGCGGGACATACAGGTGCAGCCCTTTGCTGCCGCTGGTCAGCGGGAAGGTGGTCAAGCCGATATCGCCGATCAAATCCCGGATGGTGCGGGCCAGTTCGGCCAGCTGGGCCATGGTCACGCCGTCGCCGGGGTCCAGGTCGAACACCAATCGTGTTGCCGGGCCGGGCTTCCCACCGACGAACCGCCACTGCGGCACATGCACCTCCAGCGCCGCCTGCTGCGCGATCCAGGCCAGCGCCGTGGTGTCGTCGAGGATCGGGTAGCTGGTGGTGCCGGACCGGTGCGCGACGGTGCCGCGGCGCAGCCAGTCCGGCGCGGAGTCGGCCAGGTTCTTTTCGAAGAACGACGGCTGCTCGACCCCGTTGGGCCACCGCTTGCGGGTCGCCGGACGCCCGGCGATATGCGGCAGCATCACCTCGGCGATGCGCGTGTAGTAGTCGAAGAGTCGGCCTTGGTGGTACCGCTGGCCGGGTACAGCACCTTGTCGGCGTTGGTCAGCTGGACCCGCGGTCCGGAGGTCGCCCCCGGGGGGCCACACCTGCGTCGCCGTCACCGGTCCATGTTCTCGCATCGGGCGCCGGATT
>PPEA01000114.1 GCA_002967005.1 Mycobacterium talmoniae | reverse complement strand
ATGGTCGGGCTGATCGACGCGGTGTGGCAGCACGGGTTGCTCGGCGCAGATCGGCGTGGCGACCTGGAACGGATCAGCCTGGACGCGCTGACCGCGGCGCTGGAGATCGCGAACCTGTCAGCGGCCCTCACCGTCGCCCGCGCCGGTGCTGACCTGCCCGATCGGGCCGCCCGGGACGCGGCGGCGCGTCGCGAGTAGATGCCCCGTGATGTGGGCATACTGGCGTTATGCGTTCGATCTGGAAAGGCTCGATCGCCTTCGGCCTGGTCAACGTCCCGGTCAAGGTGTACAGCGCCACCGAGGACCACGACATCAAGTTTCGCCAGGTGCACGCCAAGGACCACGGACGCATCCGGTACAAGCGGGTCTGCGAGGTGTGCGGCGAGGTCGTCGAGTACGCCGACATCGCCCGCGCCTACGAATCCGATGACGGCCAGATGGTGGTGATCACCGACGACGACATCGCGACCCTGCCCGAGGAACGCGGCCACGAAATCGAGGTGCTGGAATTCGTGCCGGCCAGCGATCTGGATCCGATGATGTATGACCGCAGCTACTTTTTGGAGCCGGATTCGAAATCGGCCAAATCCTATGTGCTGCTGGCCAAGACGCTGGCCGACACCGACCGGGTGGCGATCGTGCACTTTACCCTGCGCAACAAGACCCGGCTGGCGGCGTTGCGGGTGAAGGATTTCAGTAAACGCGACGTGATGGTGATCCACACCCTGCTGTGGCCCGACGAGATCCGCGACCCCGACTTCCCGGTGCTGGACAAGAAGGTCGAGATCAAACAGTCGGAGCTGAAGATGGCCGGGCAGGTGGTCGAGTCGATGGCCGACGATTTCGACCCGGACCGCTACCACGACACCTACCAGGAAGAACTGCATGAGCTGATCGAGGCCAAGCTCGAGGGCGGCGAGGCGTTCACCGCCGAGGAGCAGCCCGCCGAGCTCGACGAGACCGAGGACGTCTCCGACCTGCTGGCCAAGCTGGAGGCCAGCGTGAAATCGCGCTCCAAGAAGGCGCCGGCGAAGAAGGCCCCCGCCAAGGGCCGCGCGAAATCCAAGTCCTGACCGGTTCGGGCCCCTTGGGCGCCGAGTGTGCAGCTTCTTGCGCGAACTCGGCGGCATTTTCACGACAACCTGCACGGTCGACGCCGCCGCCCGCCGCGCGAACTAGAACGTGTTTCAGAAAGCCGCCCCGCGGGTGGCCGGGGCTTGCTACCGTGGCGCGGTGATCTTGGACAAGTTTCGTCTCGACAACAAGACAGCGGTGGTCACCGGGGCCGGCCGCGGACTGGGCGCGGCCATCGCGCTGGCCTTCGCCGAGGCCGGCGCGGACGTCTCATCGCCTCCCGAACCCAATCCGAACTAGAGACCGTCGCCGAACAGATCCGCGGCGCGGGGCGGCGCGCCCATGTCGTCGTCGCCGATCTCGCCCACCCGGAGGACACCGCGAAACTCGCCGGGCAGGCGATCGACGCATTCGGCCAGCTCGACATCGTCGTCAACAACGTCGGCGGAACCATGCCCAACGCGCTGCTGACCACCGCGACCAAAGACCTCAAGGACGCGTTCACGTTCAACGTCGGCACCGCCCACGCGCTGACCACCGCGGCGGTGCCGCTGATGCTCGAACATTCCGGCGGCGGGGCGATCATCAACATCACCTCCACCATGGGCCGGCTGGCCGGGCGCGGCTTCGCCGCCTACGGCACCGCCAAGGCGGCGCTGGCCCACTACACCCGGTTGGCCGCGCTGGACCTGTGCCCGCGGATCCGGGTCAACGCGATCGCGCCCGGGTCGATCCTCACCTCGGCGCTGGATGTGGTGGCCGCCAACGAGGAACTGCGCGCCCCGATGGAGAAGGCCACGCCGCTGCGCCGGCTCGGGGACCCTACCGACATCGCCGCCGCCGCGGTGTATTTGGCGTCTCCGGCCGGGGCCTATCTGACCGGCAAGACGCTGGAAGTCGACGGCGGCATCACCTTCCCCAACCTTGACCTGCCCATCCCGGACCTGTGAGGACCTGACTAATGACTACCGCTGTCGACGATGCAGAGCGAAGCGGCGAGGAGCAGCGCGCGCCATTGCGCGTCGCCCAGATCGGCACCGGCAACGTCGGCGCCCACGCCCTCAGGGCGCTGATCACCAACCCGGACTACGAGCTGACCGGGGTGTGGGTGTCCTCGCAGTCCAAGGCCGGCACGGACGCGGCCGCGCTTGCCGGCCTTGACGGTTCGACCGGCGTCACCGCCACCACCGACCTGGATGCGGTGTTGGCCGCCAAACCGGACTGCGTGGTCTACACCGCGATGGCCGACAACCGGCTGCCCGAGGCGCTGGAGGATTACCGGCGCATCCTGGCCGCCGGCGTCAACGTCGTCGGCAGCAGCGCGGTGTTCCTGCAGTACCCGTGGCAGGTGCTGCCACCCGAGATGCTCGCTCCGCTGGAAGAGGCTGCGCAGGCTGGTAATTCGAGCCTGTTCGTGGGCGGCATCGATCCCGGATTCGCCAACGATCTGCTGCCGCTGGCGTTGGCGGGCACCTGCCAGAGCATCCAGCAGATCCGCTGCATGGAGATTGTCGACTACGCCACCTACGACAGCGCCACGGTGATGTTCGACGTGATGGGCTTCGGCAAGCCGCTCGACGAGATCCCGATGCTGCTGCAGCCCGGCGTGCTGAGCCTGGCCTGGGGTTCGGTGGTGCGCCAATTGGCCGCCGGCCTGGGCCTCACGCTCGACGCCGTGACCGAAACCTACGTGCGCGAACCCGCCCCGGAAGACTTCGACATCGCCTCCGGACACATCGGTAAGGGCAGCGCGGCCGCGCTGCGGTTCGAGGTGCTGGGGATGGTCGACGGCGCGCCCGCGGTCGTCCTCGAACACGTCACCCGGTTGCGCGAGGACCTGTGCCCGGACTGGCCGCAGCCCGCCCAGCCCGGCGGCTCCTACCGCATCGAGATCACCGGCGAACCGTCCTATGCCCTGGACCTGTGCCTGTCCAGCCGCCACGGCGATCACAACCACGCCGGGCTGGTGGCCACCGCGATGCGGGTCGTCAACGCGATCCCCGCCGTGGTGGCGGCCGCACCGGGGATCCGCACCACCCTGGACCTGCCGCTGGTCACCGGGCGGGGGTTGTACCAGGGCGGCTGATCGAGCGCCCGGGGTCGATGAACTCCGAGATCAGGTGGAGCCCTCCCCCGAAGACGATCTGCGAGCGGATTCGGTTAACCTAACTTTCTTATTCGCATCGCCGGATAGAGAGAGGGCCCGTTGGCGCAGGACACCCAGGTGCCGGTGAAACCGAGCTGGTATCTGCTCGGGCCGGCGTTCGTCGCGGCCATCGCCTACGTCGACCCGGGGAATGTCGCGGCCAACGTCAGCGCCGGCGCGAAGTTCGGCTACCTGCTGGTGTGGGTCATCATTGCGGCCAATGTGATGGCCGGTTTGGTGCAGTATCTGTCGGCCAAGCTGGGACTGGTGACCGGGCGGTCGCTGCCCGAGACCGTCGGCGCCCACAGCCGCACCCCCACCCGGATCGCCTACTGGCTGCAGGCCGAATTGGTGGCGATGGCGACCGACCTGGCCGAGGTGGTCGGCGGCGCGATCGCCCTGCACCTGATCTTTCGCCTGCCGCTGCTGCTGGGCGGCCTGATCACCGGCCTGGTGTCGATGGCGCTGTTGGTGATCGGGGACCGGCGCGGCCCACGGATCTTCGAGCAGGTGACCAGCGGCCTACTGGCGATCATCGCGATCGGGTTCCTCGCCAGCCTGGTGGTGGCGCCGCCCCCGCCCACCGCCGTCGCCGAGGGGCTGCTGCCCCGCTTCGACGGCACCGAAAGCGTGCTGCTGGCCACCGCGATCCTGGGCGCCACGGTGATGCCGCATGCCGTGTACCTGCATTCCGGCCTGTCCCGCGACCGGCACGGCCAGCCCGAGCCCGGCCCGGTGCGTCGGCGGCTGTTGCGGGTGACCCGCTGGGATGTCGGGCTGGCGATGCTGGTGGCTGGCACGGTGAACCTGGCCATGCTGGTGGTGGCCGCGACCAACCTGCGCGGCCACGACACCAGCGGGTCCATTGAGGGGGCGCACACCGCGGTGGGGGATGCCCTGGGCCCGACGGTCGCGCTGTTCTTTGCGATCGGGCTACTGGCGTCCGGGCTAGCGTCGACGTCGGTGGGCGCCTACGCCGGAGCGATGATCATGCAGGGGTTGCTGCGGGTGACCGTCCCGCTGTTGTGGCGCCGGGTGGTCAC
Organism: Mycobacterium talmoniae; assembly: GCA_002967005.1. GTDB lineage: Bacteria > Actinomycetota > Actinomycetes > Mycobacteriales > Mycobacteriaceae > Mycobacterium > Mycobacterium talmoniae. The sequence goes on along the minus strand of PPEA01000114.1, from coordinate 8,486 downwards.
CCTGGTCCCGGCCCTGGTGATCCTGGCCGTCGGCGTGGATCCCAGCCGCGCCCTGGTGATCTCCCAGGTGGTGCTGTCGTTCGGCATCCCGTTCGCGCTGGTGCCGCTGATCCGGCTGACCAGCGACCGCGCGCTGATGGGCGCCGACGCCAACCGGCCGCTGACCTCGGCACTCGGCTGGACCGTCACCGCGGTGATTAGTCTGCTTAACATGGTGCTGCTCTACCTCACGTTCGGCTAAATGCCGGCGGCTCGGCATACCTACTTCGCGTACGGGTCCAACCTGTGCGTGCAGCAGATGGCGCGGCGCTGCCCCGACGCGATCCAGCCGCGTCCGGCGACGCTGGCCGAGCACGACTGGCTGATCAACCAGCGCGGGGTCGCCACCGTCGAACCGTTCGCCGGCTCCCGCGTGCACGGGGTGGTGTGGCAGGTCTCCGATCACGACCTGGCGACCTTGGACAGCGCCGAGGGGGTGCCGGTGCGCTACCGGCGCGACCGGCTGACCGTGCACACCGCCGACGGGCCGGCACCGGCATGGGTGTACATCGACCATCGGGTGCATCCCGGCACGCCCCGACCGGGCTACCTGGAGCGCATCATCGACGGCGCGCTGCATCACGGGCTGCCCCAACCGTGGATCGACTTTCTGCGCCGCTGGGATCCCGCCCAGTGGCCTCGGCAGCGATGAGGAGGTAGTGGGTGGCCAGGGAGTTTCGCTTCGGTGTGGGCCTTCGCGGGGTGAAATCAGCGGCCGCGCTGCAGGACACCGCGCGCCGCCTAGAAGGTTTCGGCTTCGATGTGCTCAACGTCGCCGACCACCTCGGCGCTCCGGCGCCCTTCCCGCTGCTGGCCGTGGCCGCGGCGGCCACCACGACCATGCGGCTGGGCACCTATGTGCTCAACGCCTGCTTTTACAAGCCGGCGCTGCTGGCCCGGGATGTCGCCGAGGTGGATCTGCTCTCCGACGGCCGGCTGGAGGTCGGCCTGGGCGCCGGCTATGTCCGCGAGGAATTCGAGGCGGCCGAGTTGCCGTTCCCGAGCGCCGCGCGCCGCATCGAGTACCTCGAGCATGTGACGGCGTACCTGGGCACGCACCAGCCGAACCTGCCGATCCTGATCGCCGGTAACGGTGACCGGCTGCTGACGGTGGCCGCGCGGCACGCCGACATCGTCGGGTTGACCGGCGCCCGCGTCGCCGATGCGGATGATCCGCTGGCCGAACGCATTTCCTTCGTTCGCGGCGCCGCCGGCAACCGGTTCAGCGCGCTGGAACTCAACCTGGCGATCACCGCGGTGCCGACCGATAACTCCGGGATCCCCGACCTGTCGCTGACCCGCCGCTTCGCGCCGACGCTGTCGGATGCCGAGCTGCTGGGCATGCCGGCGGTGCTATCCGGCTCCGCCCGCGACATGGCCGATACGCTGCGCGGCTACCGGGACACCTACGGGTTGAGCTACTTCACGGTGCAGGCCAACCACGCCGAGGCGTTCGCGAAGGTCATCGCCGAGCTGCGCTGACCGGGGCTCAGCCCGCGGTCGGCGCCCCGGGCAACCGACGGTCGCCGTGGTTGTGCTGCTGCCAGAACCGGTAGACGTCGACCGCGTCGTCGCGCGGCTCGTGCCGCATCGGCAGCCGCCGCTGGTCCCAAGGTTTGGCGAACTCGTCGTAAAAGGTGTTGAGCTCGAAGTACTTTCGGTCGTCGACGTAGTGCGGTTCGTAGGCCTCGCGGGTGGTCAGGAAGACGACCTCGTCGGGCGAGCAGTAATACAGCGCGCCCAGGCACATCGGGCAGGGTGAGGCCAGCACATAGATGGTGGTTCCGGTCAGATGCTCGGTGCCCAGCTTGGTGCAGGCCGCGCGGATGGCCAGGATCTCCGCATGCGCCGTGGGGTCGTGGGTCTGGGCGACGCGGTTGGCGCTTTCGGCCAGAATCGCGCCGTCTTTGACGATGACGGTGGCGAACGGGCGTCCGCCCTCCTCGACGTTGCGGCGGGCGAGATCAATCGTGTGTTGCGCGATATCCATTGCGCTCCTTAGGGATTGACGGTGTTATCAGAAGGGTTCGGCGGGCAGGTACTTGCCGTCGAGGGTGATCACCGCTCGCTGGCCGCCCTGGGGATCGGGAACTTTGCGCACGTCGAGCCGGAAGTTGATCGCGCTGATGATGCCGTCCCCGAACTGTTCGTGGATCAGCGCTTTCAGGGTCGTGCCATAAACCTGCAGCATCTCGTAGAAGCGGTAGATCGTCGGATCGGTGGGCACCCCACCGGGAATCGAGCCGCGCAGCGGGATGGTCTGCAGCAGCGACGCCGCGTCGCCGCCCAGGCCGAGCAGCTCGGCGCCGTGCAGTTGCACCGAGCCGGACACCGCGGCGTACTCGGGCAGCAGACCCATCACCGCCATGGCCGCCGCCGACTTTCCCGACCCGGATTCGCCGACCATGGCCACGACTTCGCCGGGATCGACGTGATAGCTGATGCCGCGCACCGCGGCGACCCGCTCGGTGTCGGTGGGGAAGGTGACCGTCAGGTCGGTCACCGACAGCAGCGGGCTCATCGCGCTCCCCGCCGAAGGGTGGCGCTGCCGGGGTCCAAGGCGTCGCGCAGGCCGTCGCCAGCCAGGTTGGCGCACACCAGGATCGTGATCAGTACCCCGGCGGGAAACAGGAACACCCACGGGAAGGTGATCGCGGACGCGGTGCCGTCGGCGATCAGGGTGCCCAGCGACACGTCGGGGGGCTGGATGCCGAAACCGAGGAAGCTCAGCCCGGTTTCGGCCAGGATCGCCACCGCGACGTTGAGGGTGGTGTCGATGATCAGGATGGAGGCGACATTGGGCACCACGTGGTGGGTGATGATCCGGCGGTTGGGCACGCCCATATACCGTGCGGCCTGGATGAATTCGCGTTCCCGCAGGCTCATCGTCAGGCCCCGGACCATCCGCGAGCTGACCATCCAGCTGAACCCGGCCAGCAGCAGGATGAGGAAGAAGATGTTGCCCGCACCCTTGGTGCGCGGCGTGACGATCGCGATGAGGATGAAGGCCGGCACTACCAGCAGCAAATCCACCAGCCACATCAGCACCCGATCCCGCCAGCCGCCGAAGTAGCCGGAGACCGCGCCGACGGTGGCGGCGATCAGCGTGGAGATGAACGCCACGCACACCCCGATCAGCATCGACTTCTGCATCCCGCGCAGCATCTGCGCCAACAGGTCCTGCCCTAAGGCGTTGGTGCCCAACCAATGCGCGGCGCCCGGCGGTTGCAGCAGCGCGGTGTAGTCCAGATCGGTGTAGGAGTACGGCAACAGCGGCGGCAGCGCGTAGCAGGCGATGAACAGCAGCGCCAGCACCAGCAGTGACCCGACCGCCGACCGGCTGCGCACGAACCGGCGCCACACCAGGGTGCGCCGCGAGGTGAACTGCGCGGTGTCGGCGGCGGTCATGACACCCGCACCCGCGGATCGAGGATCGCGTAGATCACGTCCGACAGCAGCCCGGCCAACAGCACCACCGACCCGGTGAACACCGTGATCGCCGCGATGATGTTGGTGTCTTGCGTGGCCACCCCCTGGATCACCCATTCGCCCATGCCGTGCCAGCCGAAGATCTTCTCGACGAACACCGAGCCGGTGACCAGCCCGGCCACCCCGTAGGCGAACAGGGTGGCCATCGGGATCAGCGCGGTGCGCAGGCCGTGTTTGATCAGGGCGCGCCGGCGGGTCAGGCCCTTGGCGCGGGCGGTGCGGATGAAATCCTGGCCCAAAACGTCGAGCATCGCGTTGCGTTGGTAGCGGCTGAACCCGGCGGCCGCGCCCAGCGCCAACGTCAGCGAGGGCAGCACCAGATGCTGCAGCCGGTCCAGCAGCTGCGGCCACACCCCGGCGGCCACCCCCGGCGAGGTTTCGCCGGTGTACTCGAACAACTGCATGCCCAGCCCCCAGTTGACCCGCAGCGCGGCCAGGATGGCCAGGTTCGCCAGCACGAAAGTCGGTGTCGAGATCACCAGCAACGCCAGCAGGGTGATGACCCGGTCGGACAGCCGGTACTGCCGAATCGCGCCCCACGCCCCGAGCCCCACCCCGATCAGGGTGCCGACCACCGACCCGACGATCAGCAACCGCAGGCTGACCCCGATGCGGCGACCCAACTCGGCGCCGACCGGCTGACCGGCGACGGTCACGCCGAAGTCGCCGCGCACGGCATGGGAGGCCCAGTGCGCGTAGCGCAGCGGGATCGGCTTGTCCAGGCCCAGCTCGGCGCTTGGCGTCGATCACCGCCTGCGGCGGGCGCGGATTGCGGTGCAGCAGGTTGTCCAGCGGCGAGAACGACACCGAGGTCAAACAGAACGCCAAAAACGAGGCCAGCGCCAACAACACCAGGTAGTTGACCAACCGCCGCGCCAGGAAACGGGTCATGCGGGGATTCCCGGTGCGGAGGGCATGGGCACAGGGTAGAGCGCGCCGGCGCCTTCTTCGGTGGCTGGCCGCCTCGTGTCGCCGGGCCGGTGCCTACTGAAATCGACGTCCAGATTGACCTATAGCCCCGAGAATCGGGGGTTCGCGCCGTATGGACGTCGATTTCAGCAGCCACCGGCGTACACCTGCTTAAGTTTCGATGATCCGAACCCGTGGAATCGGTCCCGCCGATTGCTAGACTGACCGGCGCCAGCCGTCTGTCTAGCAAACGACGTACCCCCAAATATGGTGAGGAGATGGGCGTGACAGTTACCGACGATTACCTGGCCAACAACGCCGAGTACGCAAAGACCTTCCACGGCCCGCTGCCCATGCCGCCGAGCAAGCACGTCGCGGTGGTGGCCTGCATGGACGCCCGGCTGGACGTGTACCGGGTGCTGGGCATCAACGAGGGTGAGGCGCATGCGATCCGCAACGCCGGCGGCGTGATCAGCGAGGACGCGATCCGCTCGTTGGCGATCAGCCAGCGGCTGCTGGGCACGCGGGAGATCATCCTGATCCACCACACCGACTGCGGCATGCTCACCTTCACCGACGACGAGTTCAAGCGCTCCATCCTGGAGGAGACCGGCATCCGGCCGTCGTGGGCGGCCGAGGCCTTCCCCGATCCGGAGGAAGATGTCCGCCAGTCGCTGCGCCGGGTCAAGGCCAGCCCGTTCATCACCCAGACCACCTCGCTGCGCGGCTTCGTGTTCGACGTCGCCACCGGCGAACTCCACGAGGTCGCCGGGTAGCTCGCCGGGAAACGCCCGTTGACAAGCGCCGATCCTGGCTGGTTTTATAGTTGGTTATGCTCGTAAATATGGTCAGTTCTACCAACTTTACCGGGATACTGTGACGTCCGCGGCGACGGCCGGCCCGGCGGCCGACACAGAGACGACGTCCCCGGCGCCCGGACAGTACGAGCTCAGCCACCTGCGCTCGCTGGAGGCCGAGGCCATCCACATCATCCGCGAGGTGGCCGCCGAGTTCGAACGCCCGGTGCTGCTGTTTTCCGGCGGCAAGGATTCGATCGTGATGCTGCACCTCGCGGTCAAGGCGTTCCGCCCGGGCCGGCTGCCGTTTCCGGTCATGCACGTCGACACCGGCCACAACTTCGACGAGGTCCTCGCCACCCGCGACGAGCTGGTCGCCCAGACCGGGGTGCGGCTGGTGGTGGCCTCGGTGCAAGACGACATCGACGCCGGGCGCGTCACCGACAACGGCCCGTCGCGCAACCCGCTGCAGACCGTGACGCTGCTGCGCGCGATCCGGGAGAACCGCTTCGACGCCGCCTTCGGCGGGGCCCGGCGCGACGAGGAGAAGGCCCGCGCCAAGGAGCGGGTGTTCAGCTTCCGCGACGAGTTCGGCCAATGGGACCCCAAGGCGCAGCGTCCGGAGCTGTGGAACCTCTACAACGGGCGGCACCACAAGGGTGAGCACATCCGGGTGTTCCCGCTGTCGAACTGGACCGAATTCGACATCTGGTCCTACATCGGCGCCGAGGAGATCACCTTGCCGGCGATCTATTACGCGCACCGGCGCCGCGTCTTCCAGCGCGACGGGATGCTGCTGGCCGAGCACCGCTACCTGCAGCCGCGGCCCGACGAGGAGGTGTTCGAGACCTCGGTGCGGTTCCGCACCGTCGGCGACGTCACCTGCACCGGCTGCGTGGAATCGGAGGCATCCACGGTGGCCGAGGTGATCGCCGAGACCGCCGTGTCGCGGCTGACCGAGCGGGGCGCGACCCGCGCCGACGACCGGATCTCGGAGGCCGGCATGGAAGACCGCAAACGGCAGGGGTACTTCTGATGACGACACTGCTGCGGATCGCCACCGCCGGCTCGGTCGACGACGGAAAATCCACCCTGATCGGCCGGCTGCTGTATGACTCCAAGGCCGTCATGGAGGACCAGTGGGCCTCGGTGGAGGCCACCTCCAAGGAACGCGGCCACGACTACACCGACCTGGCTTTGGTCACCGACGGGCTGCGGGCCGAACGCGAACAGGGCATCACCATCGATGTCGCGTACCGCTATTTCGCCACGCCCAAGCGGAAATTCATCATCGCCGACACCCCGGGCCACATCCAGTACACCCGCAACATGGTGACCGGGACCTCCACCGCGCACCTGGCGATCGTGCTGGTAGACGCGCGGCACGGGTTGCAGGAGCAGTCCCGTCGGCACACCTTCTTGGCGTCGCTGCTGGGGATCCGGCACGTGGTGCTGGCGGTCAACAAGATGGACCTGATCGACTGGGACCAAGAGAAATTCGAGGCGATCCGGGACGACTTTCACGCCTTCGCCACCCGGCTGGACATCCATGACGTGACCACCATTCCGCTGTCGGCGCTGCACGGCGACAACGTGGTGACCAAGTCCGATCGCAGCCCCTGGTACGACGGGCCGGCGCTGCTATCGCATCTGGAGGAGGTGTACGTCGCCGGGGATCGCAACCTGGTCGACGTGCGGTTCCCGGTGCAGTACGTGATCCGCCCGCAAACCCATGAGCACCGTGACCACCGCAGCTACGCGGGCACCGTGGCCAGTGGGGTGATGCGCCCCGGCGACGAGATCGTGGTGCTGCCCACCGGAAAGTCCAGTCGTATCACCGGGATTGACGGGACCAGCGGACCCGTCGACGAGGCGTTCCCGCCGATGGCGGTGTCGGTGAGCCTGGCCGACGATCTGGACATCTCCCGCGGCGACATGATCGCCCGGGCCAACAACCAGCCGCGGGTCAGCCAGGACTTCGACGCGACGGTGTGCTGGATGGCCGACGGCTCGGCGCTCGAACCCGGCCGCGACTACCTGATCAAGCACACCACCCGCACCACCCGGGTGCGGGTGACCGGGTTGGACTACCGCCTCGACGTCAACACCTTGCACCGGGATAAGACCGCAACGGCGTTGAAGCTCAACGAACTCGGCCGGATTTCGCTGCGCGCCCAGACCCCGCTGCTGCTGGATGAGTACACCCGCAACGCCAGCACCGGATCGTTCATCCTGATCGATCCCGCCACCAACGGCACGGTGGCCGCCGGCATGGTGCTGCGGGACGCCTCCGGGCACTCCGCAAGCCCGAATACGGTGCGGCACAAGTCGTTGGTGACCGCCCAGGACCGGATGGCGCGCGGCCGCACGGTGTGGTTCACCGGCTTGTCCGGCTCGGGCAAGTCCTCGGTGGCGATGCTGGTCGAGCGCAAACTGCTCGACGACGGGGTCCCGGCCTACGTGCTCGACGGCGACAACCTGCGGCACGGGCTGAACGCCGACCTCGGCTTCTCCATGGCCGACCGCGCGGAGAACCTGCGTCGGCTGGCGCATGTGGCGACCCTGCTGGCCGATTCCGGGCACACCGTGTTGGTGCCGGCGATCAGCCCGCTGGTCGAGCATCGCGAGCTGGCTCGCCAGGTGCACACCGAGGCCGGCCTGGACTTCATCGAGGTGTTCTGCGACACCCCGCTGGAAGACTGTGAGAAGCGGGATCCCAAGGGCCTGTACGCCAAAGCGCGGGCGGGGGAGATCACCCACTTCACCGGTATCGACAGTCCGTATCAGCGGCCGAAGAACCCGGATCTGCGGCTCACCCCGGAGCACAGCACCGAGGAACTGGCGCAGCAGGTCATCGACCTGCTCGAGTCGCGGCGGTGAGCGATCACGAGCTGGCCGCGCGGCTGGCCACCCAGGCCGGCCAGCTGCTGCTGGCGGTGCGCGACGAGCTGGCCGAGGCCAGCGAGGCCGAACGCAAGGCCGCCGGGGACAAGCGTTCCCACGACTTGTTGACCGACGCGCTGGCCCGCGAACGGCCCGGTGGACGCGGTGCTGTCCGAAGAGGGCGCCGACGACCCGGCGCGGCTGCGCGCGCAGCGGGTGTGGATCGTCGACCCGCTGGATGGCACCCGGGAATTCGCCGAACTCGGCCGCGACGACTGGGCCGTGCACGTGGCGTTGTGGGTTTCCGGTGACCTGGCCGCCGGGTCGTTGGCGCTGCCGGCGCAGGGCGTCACCCTGGCCACCCCCACC
>PPEA01000113.1 GCA_002967005.1 Mycobacterium talmoniae | reverse complement strand
CCGCACCCTCTACGGAGGACGCATGACCGCACACACCGCCACCCGACAACACAGCGTCATGATCGGTTTCGCCCTGGGCCGCAACGCAATCGCCGCCTACCTCCACCAACGACAACACCAACCCGCCACGGCCTGAACACCCCCCAAGGGACCCGTCTGCCCTCCGCCCAACCTCATGCGCCTCACACGGCACGGCAAGCGCACAGCTATCACCAGCACCGCCCCAGAAACCTGTCGACATGCCCGTTCGACCGCACGCCGCCGGCCGGCGGCGATCCACTAGAGTTTTCAACACCTATCTCGACAGGTCCCCCGCCCTCGTAGCTCAGGGGATAGAGCACGGCTCTCCTAAAGCCGGTGTCGCAGGTTCGAATCCTGCCGGGGGCACAGTTAATAGTTCCTGGTCAAAGGCAATTTTCACGGTTAGACTCCGTGCGCGGCGCGGGCGACCGCGTCAGTTGACTTCCAGGTGATGGTGTCAACGCTGAGGCGATTTGTTCGCCTAGGGTGAAGCTGGCTTCACGTTCGGCAGCCCAGCGTGAGCCTACCTTCACCCTGGGTGGGTCATGCCGCCGCTACGTCACGGAATCAGCCAGTCAGCACCCGGTGCTCGCCCGGAGTACGCGGCAGGCCTGATACATACGTGTGGAGGACAACCGAATAATCCTCCGGCGGAACGCCGTGCGCGGCAGCGTATGGATGTTGTCGAAGTTCACGACGCAGTCGCTTGGCACCCCGTCCTCGGCTGTGGTCAGTTCCAACTCGGAGGCCAGCCCGCGGCGGGTGCGGGTCAATGCCGCCACCACGACAGCGCCGATCCTCTCGGCAACGGGATCGCGCGTGAGAATGAGCACCGGCCGGTCACCGCCAGGAGTCGCGGCGAACCACAGTTCACCGCGTCGCATCGGCCCAGTCAGCCCAATCCTCGGCCGGGCCCCAATCGGCGATCTGGGCGAACGCACTTTCCTCGGCCGTCAGCGGTTCCCGGGCGTACGCTTCCACCTCCTGAGCGGCCGCAAGCTCCGTCAAGTGTCGTCGCAACGCATCGCGAAGAAGTTCGGAGCGCTCGATACCCAGACGCCGCGCCCAATGCTCGGCCTCGGCCAGGTCCGCGTCGTCCGCGCGGAAACTGATCATTGTCATACAGCGATTCTAGTCTGTATGACAGGGCGTGAACGGTATGTCGCCCGCAAGGTTTACCCCTCACCGGCCGGGGCAATACGCCGCAACAGGTGGGTGTGTTTGTCGACGGATGCGCCTGCCAGGTCTCGTTGGTTCAGACCACGAGCCGACGAGGCCGCCCGGCCCCGCTAGCGCACCGTGATCGACGCCAACGCCCAGATCGAGCAGACAAACGCGCCGACCGCACTGGCCGCACCCAGGTACAGCCCGTAGCCGGCGCTCAGCGGCGCCACCACGTTGAGGTGGTAGTACCAGATGGTCAGCGCCGCGACCAGCAGTGAAATGGCCAGGGCGGTAACCGAAGCCAGCCGCGCCGATAACCCGCGCCCGATCATCGCGCCCGCCACCAGCAGGGCGGAGGCCAGCAACACGATCAGCTGGCCTGCCCCGAATCGCGGTGGCAGCGTCACGGCGCCCACGCTGCCGCCGATCGCGTTGGCGTGGCCGCCGCCGCCCATGGTGGTGGTCAGCCACGGCAGCCAGGTGCTCACCGACAGGATCGCGGCGAACAGCGCAACCAGCCAACCGGCGTGCAGGCGAGTCATAGCTGCGAGGTTAGCCGTTCTCGGTGAGTTCACCGCGGCGCGCCATGGTCAGCGTCTTGGATATCTCGAGCCGGCTCAGCAGCTCCTCGTCGTGGCTGACCACGAGGAACGCCCCGCGGTAGCTGCGCAGCGCGTCGACCAGTTGGTCCACGCTGGACCGGTCGAGGTTGTTGGTGGGTTCATCGAGCAGCAACAGCTGCGGCGGCGGATCGGCGAGCAGCAGCCGCGCCAACGCCACCCGGAATCGTTCACCGCCGGACAGCGTGCCGACCGGACGGCCCACGGCATCACCGCGCAGCAGGAACCGGGCGAGTTGGGCGCGGATCGCCTGCGGCGCCGCGGCGGGCGCGGCCGCCCGCACGGTGTCGAGTACCGACATCGCGTCATCGAGCCCGTCCAGCCGCTGCGGCAGGTAGCCCACCCGGTCGGTCAGCAGCCGCCCGGCGGTGCCCGCCTGCAGCGCGGTGAGCAGCGAGGTTTTGCCGACCCCGTTGGGGCCGGTGGCCGCGATCCGCTCCGGCCCCTGCACGACGATCGGCCCCCGCGCTCCGGGCAGCTCGGCGAGCCGCCGGCTGGCCGGGACCTGCGGGTCGGGCAGCTCGACCCGGATGTGGTCGTCGGTGCGGACCCGGGCCGAGGCGGCCTCCAGCTCGGCCTGGGCGGCACGCACCCGCTCGTCCAGGTTCGCGCGCACCTTGCCCGCCGAAACCTGGGCGTTGCTGGCGTTTTGGTTCATCACAATTTTTGCGGCGCGCTTGTTCTGCGCGGCGATCCGCCCGGCCCGGCGGCGCCGGGCCAGCTTGGTCTCGGCGTCCAGGCGCTGACGTTTCTCGACCTTGACCGCCTGCTCGGCGGCGCGGGCGGTCTGCGCGGCGGCCGCCTGCTCTCGGTCCAGGTGTGCTTGCCACGCGCTGTAGGGGCCCGCGACCACGGTCAGCCGGCCCTCGTGCAGCTCGGCGGTCTGGTCCATCGCCTCCAGCAGTGCGGTGTCGTGGCTGACCACGATCAGTGCGCCCGGCCAGGACCCGACCAGCCGGGTCAGCGTGGCGCGAGCGTCCCGGTCCAGGTTGTTGGTCGGCTCGTCGAGCAGGGTGATCGCCGCGCGCTGCAGCCACACCCCGGTCAGCGCCACCAGCATCGCCTCCCCGCCGGACAACTCACCGACCCGCCGGTCCAGGGAGGCGACGCCAAACCCGATCTCCCGCAACGCCGCGTCGGCTCGGGCCTCGATATCCCAGTGCTCACCCAGCACGTCGAAGTGCCGGTCGGTGGCGTCGCCGTTTTCGATGGCACGCAGCGCGGCGAGCCGTTCGCCGATGCCGAGCAGGTCGGCGACCGGCGCGTCGACGTCGAGGGTGAGGGTCTGCGGCAGGTAGGCAACCTCCCCGGAGGTGACGAGGTGGCCGCTGGTGGGTGCCAACTGGCCGGCGAGAAGCCGCAGCAGGGTGGATTTACCGGCGCCGTTGGCCCCGATCAGGCCGGTGCGACCGGCGCCGAAGGTGCCGCTGATCCCGGACAGCGCGGTGCCGCCGTCGGGCCAGCGGTAACCGACGTCGGTCAGGGTGACGACGGGCGTGACGGGATTGGCCATGGGGTCTCCGGAGGGTTCAGCGGATGCGCTGATGGCCGGGACCGAACTAGGAGTGTGCTAGGGCGATGCGTCGGCGATCAGCGCGCGGACAACGGCGCGCAACCGGCGATGCCTGTCATCAAACCTCCTCGGACAACAACGCCGACCACGCTAGCGGCGGTGCGGCGTCACGCACAACCGATTTATGTCCCGGCCTGAATTCCTCGGTAGCGCAGGCCGTGCCCGAACCGAAACAGCGGGTCAGCGGTGTCGAACGCGACGTCGGTGCGGCTGGCGGCGACCGCGGCGTCCGACGACGGCAGGTCGAACGGCAACGCGCCCTGCGGACCCGACGCCCCGAAAAGGACGTTGAGCAACGCGGTTTCGCTGACCCCGAAGTTGGCGACGATCGCCGCCGCCGGCACCAGCGGGGTCAGCACGGCGGGCCGGTCCAGGGTGATGTCGAGGACAGTCGGCACCGTGGCGCACACCTCGAGCACCCGCTGCACATCGGCCGCACCGAACTCCAGTGAGCCATGGTGAAAGAACTGCGCGATGCCGCCGTCGGCGGGTTCGTACGGCGCTTTGAGCCGCAGCACCGCCACGTCGGCCGCCGCGGCGGTGTCGACCGGGGTGGCGTAGTCGGCCAGCGCCTCCCCGGCGAGCCCGGGCGCATAAACCTTGATGCCGCGGGTCAACGGCAGCACCGGTTTTCCGTCCACGGCGGTGTTGGTCAGCAGCGTCAGGGCATCCTGTTGGGCTTGGAGCCCGGCCGCGGCGAAGTCGGGCCGGCCGACGGTGAGCGCCGCGTGGTCTTCGTCGACAAACGGCCGGTCGAACAGCCCGAGGGTGAACTTCATCCGCAGCAGTCGCCGCGCCGACTGGTCGATGCGGGCCTCGGTGATGCGACCGGCCCGCACCAGGCCGGCCAGGATCTCGGTGCATTCTTCGCCGCCGAACTGGTCCACCCCGGCGTCGATGGCCCGCAGCACCCGTTCTTCGCGGCTGAGGTGTTCGACACCCCACGCCCGCGCGCTGCTGAGGTCACCGAGCTCGGCGCGGTCGGTGATCAGCCCCCAGTCCGTGCACACCACTCCGTCGAACCCCAGTTGGTCGCGCAGCAGCCCGGTGATCACCGACTTGTTGAAGCCGAAACCCACCTCGTCCCAGGCGGTTCCGACCGGCATGCCGTAGTACGGCATCACCTCGGCGGCGCCGGCGGCCAACGCGGCCCGAAACGGCCGCAGATGGTAGTCGGCGTTGTCACCCGGGTAAACCTGTTCGCGTCCCCACGGGAAATGCGGGTCGAGGCCGTCTTTTTGGGGTCCCCCGCCGGGGAAGTGTTTGATCATCGCCGCCACCGAATCGGCGCCCAGCGCCTCGCCCTGCAGCCCGCGCAGATAGCCCACGGCCAGCCGGGAGGTGAGGTCGGCGTCTTCGCCGAAGGTGCTGCTGATGCGCGACCAGCGCGGTTCGGTGGTCACGTCGATCTGCGGGTGCAGCGCCACCCGGAGTCCCACCGCCAGATACTCCTGCCGGACGATGTCGGCGAACTGGCGCACCCGCTCCGGCGAGCCGATCGCCGCCAGCCCCAGCGTTTCTGGCCACTGCGAGAACGCGCCGGCCACCATCTGCGCCACCGGGTTGTCGGTGAAGTGGTGGCGCGGGTCGGTGGACAGGGTCACCGGGATCGGGTGGGGTGCGCGCTGCAGCGCCATGCGCTGGACACCGTTGCACCACTGGGCGAATTCTCGCCCGTCGGCGGCCGCCCCGATCACGTTGAAGTGGGTCAAGCCCTTGCCCAGCAGGGTCGACAGCGCCGGGATGGGCAGCGTCGGGCCGAGCTGGCCGACGTCACCGAGCACGGCCATGGTGTGGAACATCAACGCGACCTTGGCGTCGAGCGTCAGCCGCGACAGCAGGTCCTCGGTGCGCTGCTCAATCGACAGCGCCGCATCCTGGTACGGGAACCGCGTTTCCGCCGGGCCGGTGTCGCTCATCGGGCTCCTCAACGCCGAGTGGGTAGGCTATTGGCGGTATATCGACCACAACCTACACACTCGGCGGGCGGCGGTCAGTCCGGCAACCTGCCGCGAAATTGAACTCACGCAGAGAAATCGCGAGTGCGGACCTGCGTGGTTTCAATGTCGACAGGAAGAAAGCGGCCTCAGGCCGCGGGGGCGAACACCGAGACGAACTTGCGCAGCGATTCGTTGATGTCGCTCTTCAGCGCGGCGGCCACCAGCATGCCGATCGGCCCGAACAGCGCCGGGCCGCCCAGGTGCACGTCGAAGCTGACCACCGAGCCGTCGTCCTTGGGCTTGACCTTGGCCATCAGCTTGACCTTCACCCCGCCCTTGCCGTCGCCGTTGAGCGTCATGGCTTCCGGCGGCTTGTAGTGCACGATCGTCCACTTGATCCGGTTGAGCATGCCCTTGACCTCGACGATCGACTCAATGACGGTGCCCTTTTCCAGGGTGTCGGGCAGTGTGCTGCGCCACACCCGGTGGATCGTCAGCCAGTCCTTGTAGCGCGACAGGTCCGACGCATACGCCCAGGCCTCGTGCGGCGGCAGCGGGACATCGATGGATCCGGAGAGTTTCGCCATAGGTTAGTTCTGCGGGTCTTTCGGGTCGGTCTTGTTGACGGCCTTCTTGGCCGCATCCTGCACCTTGTCGACGGTGTCCTTGTATTTGCCCTGCGTCTTGTCGTCGACGATGTCGCCGGCCTTGTCGATGGCCTGGCCGACCTTATCGGCGTTCTGCGACAACAGGCCTTTCACCTTGTCCAGGAATCCCATCATTCAATCCTTTCGGTGCGGAGCCCATACTCCTGCGTCAGCAGATCCTACCTGCGCCACATCTGTCGGGTTTCGCCCAGAACCGCCCCCTCGATCCACCACAGCACCTCGATCGCGGCGGCGCCGAGCGCGCCGATGCCCAGCGCGGTCGCCGTCACCGCCAGGTTCGACGGGTCGAGCAGGAACTTTTCCCGCGCCAGCGGGATGGAGAAGATCACCACATAGGCCAGCGCCGACACCACCACCAGCAGCACCCGCCACCACTCATACGGCCGCGCCGCCACGGCCAGCACCCAGACCGCCGACACCAACAAGGTGATCAACGCCGCCGTCGACGCCTGCAGCTGCTGGGCGGCGGTGGCCTCGCGGCCCTGATAGGCCACCAGATACGAGACGAAGGTGGCGATCCCGACCACCAGCCCGGACGGCAGTGCGGCGGTCATCACCCGCCGCACGAAGCCGGAATGCGCGCGCTCGTTGTTGGGCGCCAGTGACAAGATGAACGACGGGATGCCGATGGTGAACCAGGCGGCGATGGTGACGTGGATCGGCTGGAACGGATACAGCAGCGGGTCGGCCCCAAACCATTTGGAGCCCAGCCCGGCGATCCCCACCAGCAGCGCCAGCAGCACCGAGTACACCGTCTTGGTCAGGAACAGATTCGAGACCCGCTCAATGTTGCCGATCACCCGGCGGCCCTCGCCGACGACATAGGGCAAGGTGGCGAACTTGTTGTCCAGTAACACGATCTGCGCGACCGCCCGCGCCGCCGAGCTGCCCGCGCCCATCGCCACCCCGATATCGGCGTCTTTGAGCGCCAGCACGTCGTTGACGCCGTCGCCGGTCATCGCCACGGTGTGTCCCCGCGACTGCAGGGCGTGCACCATGGCCCGCTTCTGGTCCGGGCGCACCCGCCCGAAGGTGGTGCATTCGGCGACCACGTCGGCCAGCTCGGCCGGTTCGGTGGGCAGCTGCCGCGCATCCATCGTCTCGCCGTGCAACCCCAGTTTGTCGGCGACCGCGCCCACCGAGACCGCGTTATCCCCGGAGATCACCTTGACCGACACCTGCTGGGCGGCAAAGTAGTCCAGGGTGGCGCCGGCATCGGGCCGCACCTTCTGCTCGAGCACCACCAGCGCGACCGGCGTCACCGCGCCCGGTGCGTCGGGGTGGTCGACCGGCACATCACTAGCGGCGAGCAACAGCACCCGCAGCCCCTGGGCGCCGAGGTGCTCGGCGCGGGCGGCGGCCGCCGACGCCGGGTCGAGCAGCACGTCGGGCGCACCGATCACCCAGTTACCGTGCTCACGAAAGGAGACTCCGCTCCATTTGGTGGCCGACTTGAACGGCGCGGTCGCGGTCACCGCCCAGCCCGGCGGGTGCGGGTAGGCCGCGCCGATGGCCGCCATGCTGGCGTTGGGCCGGGCATCGGCGGCGGCCAGCCCGGCCAGCACCTGCGCGACACCGTCGGTGGGGTGGCCGAGCTCGGCGACCCCGGAGACCTGCATCCCGTTCTCGGTGAGGGTGCCGGTCTTGTCGGCGCACACCACGTCGACGCGGGCCAGCCCCTCGATGGCGGGCAGTTCCTGCACCAGGCAGCGCCGCTGCCCCAGCCGGACCACCCCGACCGCGAACGCGATCGACGTCATCAGCACCAAACCCTCGGGCACCATCGGCACCAGCGCGCCCACCATCGCCAACACCGAATCCCGCCAGCCCACATGGGTGGTGAACAACTGGGTGTAGATGGTCAACAATCCGGCCGGCACCAGCAGGTAGGTGATGAACTGCAGGATCTTGTTAATGCCGGTGCGCAGTTCGGATTTCACCAGGGTGAACTTGCTGGCCTCTTCGGCGAGTTGGGCGGCGTAGGCCGCCCGCCCCACCTTGGTGGCGCGGTAGGCCCCGGTGCCGGCGACCACGAAACTGCCCGACATCACCGGGTCCCCGGCGTTTTTGGTGATCGGGTCGGCTTCCCCGGTCAGCAGCGACTCGTCGACCTCCAGCCCGGATTCCTCGACCACGTCGCCGTCGACGACGATCTGGTCGCCGGGACCCAATTCGATGATGTCGTCGAGCACCACCTCGCCGGGCGCCAACGCCCGGGTCCCGGATTGCCGGCGCACCACCGGTTTTGCCTGCCCGACGATGGCCAGCTTGTCCAGGGTCTGTTTGGCCCGGATCTCCTGGATCATCCCGATGACGCTGTTGGCGATGATCAGCAGGCCGAACAGCCCGTTGATCAGCGAGCCGGTGGACAGCACGATGAGCAGCAGCACCCCCAGGATGGCGTTGATCCGGGTGAACACGTTGGCCCGGATGATCTCCGGCACACTGCGGGCGGCACGGCTGGGGACGTCGTTGGTTTTGCCGTCGGCGACCCGCTGGCGACGTCGGCGTCGGTGAGCCCGGCGGCCAGTGTCGCGGTCAGAGCTGCCACCAGGGATGCAGCCCGTCGGGTTGCGCTGGATCCACCCGCCCGCCCGGTTTGGGCACCGCCACCTGCACGCCGGCGGTCTCGGCGGCGGCCAGCAGCCGCTGGATCGGCTCATCCCAGGGGTGCGGCGCCAGCCGAAACGTGCACCAGTGGATCGGCACCAACACGGCGGGCTTCGACCCGGTGACGTCGCGGTGGGCCTGCACCGCCTCCTCGGGATTCATGTGGATGTCCGGCCAGGCCGCGTTGTAGGCGCCGACCGGCATCAGGGTCAGGTCGAACGGCCCGTGGGCCGCACCGATCTCGGCGAAACTCGTGGTGTAGCCGGTGTCCCCGGCGAAATACACCCGGTGCGTCGGGCCGAGCACCGCCCACGACGCCCACAGCGTGAGGTTGCGGGTCAAAAACCGCCCGGAGAAATGCCGGGCCGGGGTGCAGACCAGGGTGAGTTCGTCGACCTGGCCGCGTTCGTGCCAATCCAGTTCGACGATGCGCTGCTCGGGCACCCCCCAGTCACGCAGGTGCGCACCGACCCCGAGCGGCACGAAGAACGGCGCCCGCTGGGTGCGCACCAGCGCGCTCACCGTGTCGATGTCGAGGTGGTCGTAGTGGTCGTGGCTGATGACGATCGCGTCGACGGCGGGCAGCGCCTCCAGCGGCAGCGGCGGCGGATGCAGCCGTTCGGGGCCGACCAGGTCCGACGGGGAACAGCGGTCACTCCAGACCGGGTCGGTGAGCACCCGGTAGCCGTCGATCTCGACCAGCGCCGTCGCGTGGCCCAACCAGGTGACCGCCAG
>PPEA01000112.1 GCA_002967005.1 Mycobacterium talmoniae | reverse complement strand
GGGCCGGACCCACCGGATCGGCGACCGCGATCTGGTCGACGACGTTGACGTAGGGCCAGGCTTTGACGGCCGCGTCCTCGACCGCGTCCTGGTCGGCCTGCACCGGCGCGGTTCCGGCCAGCGTGACGGTGTCCCCGTCGACGGTGAGGTTGAAGTCCGGGATGCCCGCGGCCGCGTTGAAAAACGGTCCGGCGTTAGAAAAGTCGAGCGCCTTGATGTCCGGGTTGACGCCGAGATTGTCGAGCACGTTGACGTCCTCGCCGACCGCGGCGATCACCGTATCCACCAGCACCCGCTTGGCTTCCGCGCTGGGCATCGCGCCATCGAGGGTGATCTGGTCGCCGCTGCGCACGATGGACAGCGGCGCCAGCGCTAACTGCGGCGGCGGGCCCGGGACACCCACAGCCGAGGTTTCCGACAGCGTCGGCAGCGGGCCGCTCAGCGCGTCGGTCTCGGACCGGGATCGGTCGGCGACCCCGAAGCCGATCACCCCCAACAGCAGCGGGATCAGCACCGCCGCGAGCAGCCACGGCAGGCCCGGCCGGCGCCGGTACCAGCGGGCGACGGTGGGCGATTCGGTCGCTGCCGGAGCTCGTCGGAACCCGCCTCGGACTCAGGCATGCGCGCCTCCTCGTGTCGATAAGCGGGACTGATCCCCGCTTCCAGCGATAGGCAGCCTAGAGCAGCGCGATGGTTATCGGGTGCCGATCAGGTCGATCACGAAGATCAGCGTCTTGCCGGACAGCTGATGCCCGGAACCGGCCGGGCCGTACGCCTGCTCCGGGGGGATCACCAGCTGGCGGCGACCGCCGACCCGCATGCCGGGAATGCCGTCCTGCCAGCCTTGGATGAGGCCGCGCAGCGGAAACTCGATGGTCTGGCCGCGATTCCACGAACTGTCAAATTCTTCGCCGGTGTCGTATTCGACCCCCACGTAGTGCACCTCGACGGTGCCGCCCGGCGCCGCTTCCGGCCCGTCGCCCACCACCAGGTCCTGGATAACCAGCCCGGTGGGTGCCGGGCCGGTCGGGAAGTCGATCTCAGGTTTGCTAGTCACCGGGCCCACCCTAGTCGGGTGGCCGCCGGTGATGGCGAGCAGACGCAGATTCGCACGAACTCCGCCCCGATCGTGCGAATCTGCGTCTGCTCGCGGGGGTAGCGCGCGGAGGTAGGGCCCGGGGCCTAGCGGGCGTCGATGCTGACGTAGCCGCGCTCGCGCTGCCCGGTGTAGATCTGGCGGGGACGGCCGATCTTGGAATCGCCCTCGTCGTGCATCTCACGCCAGTGCGCGATCCAGCCGGGCAGCCGGCCCAGCGCGAACAACACGGTGAACATCCGGGTCGGGAAGCCCATCGCCCGGTAGATCACCCCGGTGTAGAAGTCGACGTTGGGGTACAGCTTGCGTTCGACGAAGTAGTCATCGGTCAGCGCCACCTCTTCGAGCGCCTTACCGATCTCGAGCAGCTCGTCGTCGCCGCCGAGCTTGCCGAGGATCTTGTCGGCCTGCTCCTTGACGATCCGGGCCCGCGGGTCGTAGTTCTTGTACACTCGGTGGCCGAAGCCCATCAGCTTGACGCCGTCCTCGCGGTTTTTGACCTTGCGGACGAATTCGCGCACGTCGCCGCCGTCTTCCCGGATGCCCTCCAGCATCTCCAGCACCGACTGGTTGGCGCCGCCGTGCAGCGGGCCCCACAACGCGTTGATGCCCCCGGAGATCGAGGTGAACAGGTTGGCCCGCGACGAGCCGACCAGCCGCACCGTCGACGTCGAACAGTTCTGCTCGTGGTCGGCGTGCAGGATGAACAGCATGTCCAGCGCGCGGACGATCTCGGGATCGGCCTCATAGGGTTCGGCGGGGAACCCGAACGTCATCCGCAGGAAGTTCTCCACCAGGGTCAGCGAGTTGTCCGGGTACAGGAACGGCTGGCCCATCGACTTCTTGTACGCGTAGGCGGCGATGGTGGGCAGCTTGGCCAACAGCCGGATGGTGGATACCTCCACCTGACCGTTGTCCATCGGGTCCAGCGAATCCTGGTAGTAGGCGCTGAGCGCGTTGACCGCGCTGGACACCACCGGCATCGGGTGGGCGTTGCGCGGGAAGCCGTCGAAGAACCGTTTCAGGTCCTCGTGCAGCATGGTGTGCCGCTGGATCTGGCGGGTGAAGGTTTCCAGCTGCTCCTTGGTCGGCAGCTCCCCGTAGATCAGCAGGTAGCTGACCTCGATGAACGTCGATTTTTCGGCGAGCTGCTCGATCGGGTAACCGCGGTAGCGCAGGATGCCGGCGTCGCCGTCGATGTAGGTGATGGCGCTCTTGGTGGACGCGGTGTTGACGAAACCGCCGTCGAAGGTGGTGTAGCCGGTCTGGGCTAGCAGCGACCCGAGCGCAATGCCGTCGGCGCCCTCGGTGGCGCGGACGATCTGTAGTTCCGTCTCACCGCCTGGGTACTTCAGAGTTGCGGTGTCGTCGGTTGCGGCCACAAGAACCCCTTTGGTCTCTTCAACTCGAACAAAAGCTGCCCGCATAGGTGCGTATAGAGAAAGGTAGTCGCTGTCGTGGCGGCGCGCTTGGCTGGGGTCGAGGGCCGGCGCCCGCCGCCTGCCGGCGCCCGGTACCCGACGAA
>PPEA01001111.1 GCA_002967005.1 Mycobacterium talmoniae | reverse complement strand
TGCGCGACCATCTGCGGCATCAGCGCATCCATCCGGTCCATGCTGCCGATCATGTGATCCATCGAGTCGGTCATCACATCGATCCCGTCGATGACGTCGAAGATCGACCGCAGCGACCAGCAGATCGGGATGTCGTAGCAGTGCGGCTCCCAATACAGGTAGTTGCGCATCGGTCGCCAGAAGTCGTCGAAGTCGGCGACGTGGTCGCGCATCTCGTGGATGGTGCCCTGCAACTCGTGCATTTCACCGACCATGTCGTGGGTGATGCCGGACAGCTCGGTCATCAACGCATACATGTGCTTCATGGTCTGGACGGTCTTGCCCATTTCCTCGG
>PPEA01001110.1 GCA_002967005.1 Mycobacterium talmoniae | reverse complement strand
CTACGCGTTTTATGACGGATCCGCATCAGATGCGGGCGATGGCGGGCCGGTTTGATGTGCACGCTCAGACGGTTGAGGATGAGGCCCGCAAGATGTGGGCGTCGTCGATGAACATTACGGGTGCTGGTTGGGGTGGGACCGCGGCCAACACGTCTTACGACACGATGGGGCAGATGCAGACGGCGTTTCGCAACATTGTGAACATGCTGCATGGGGTGCGGGACGGGTTGATCCGGGACGCTAATAACTATGAGCAGCAAGAAGCCGCGTCGCAGACGGCCCTGAGCAGCTAAGGAGTTATCGCATGAGCATCAACTACCAGTTCGGGGATGTCGACGCGCATGGTGCGTTGAT
>PPEA01000111.1 GCA_002967005.1 Mycobacterium talmoniae | reverse complement strand
CATCACCGAACACGACACGCCTGGCGGCGATCCGCGGCCAGCCATCCCGCAGCACACCCCGCCGCCACCGCACCGACCGCACCGCCGCGGCCAGCAACGCCATGGTGGTGCCGCCGTCGACCGGGCCGCCGAAGCTCTCGTGGGCGATCTGCGGGAACAGCGCCCGCGGCATGCCCAGGATCATCGCGATCAGGTCCACCACGAACGACATCAACACCACCTGGTTGCCGGCCAGGTACCGGAACCCGTCGGCCACCGCCGCCCAGCCCCAGCGGGCCGCGGTGGTGTCGGCGCTGACCGGCATCGGCGTCAGCCGCCAGGTCGCCCAGATCGGCAGCAGGCAGGTCGCGGTGTCGATCAGATACAGGGTGGACAGGTCCACCCAGTTCAGCAGCAGCCCGGCCAGCAGCGGACCCACGATCGCACCGAACTGCGTCACCGTCATGTTCAGCGAGTTGGCGGCCGGCAGCTCACCACCGGCCAGCATCCGCGGGATCGCCGCGGACCGGGCGGGCGCGTTCACCGCATAGCAGCCCTGCTGCACCGCCAGCAGGCACAGCACCACCCAGACGTTGTGCACCGACGCCGCGGCCTGCACCCACAGCAGCCCCGAGGCCACCGCCAGACCGCACGAAGCGAGGATCAGCAGCGTGCGCCGGTCCATGGCGTCGGCCCAGGCGCCGCCCAGCAGACCGAACGCGATCAGCGGCACCACCGCGAAGACGCCGGACAGCCCGACATACGCCGAGTTCTCGGTCAGCGCGTAGATCTGGACCGGGACCGCGAACACGGTCAGGTTCGCCCCGATGACGGTGGGGATTCCGGCCACCCACAGCCGGCGGAAGTCGGGGCTGCGCAGCGGCGTGGTGTCGGCGAACAGCCCCACTAGGGCTGTAAACGTTCGACGCGACCCCCGCTGAGCCGAATCCGGTTGTGCAGCCGGTTCTCCCGGCCCTGCCAGAATTCGACCACCTCGGGGGCGATGCGGTAGCCGCCCCAGTTGGGGGGCACCGGGACGGCGGGCTGGTCGGCGAAGCGCGCGGTCACCTCGTCGAGTTGGCGCAGCAGCGCCGCCCGGGAGGCGATCGGCCGCGATTGGTGCGACGCCCAGGCACCCAGTTGGGAGCCGCGCGGGCGTTTGGCCCAGTAGGTCGCGGTGTCCTGCGCGCTGACCTTGGTCACCGGGCCGCGGATGTGGAACTGGCGGCCCAGCTGATACCAGGGGAACGTCGCCGACGCGTACGGGGTGGCGGCCAGGTCGGCCCCCTTGGCCGAGTCATAGTTGGTGAAAAACGTGATGCCGGTCTCGTCGAGGCTTTTGCACAGCACCGATCGGCTGACCGGGTGTCCGGCCTCCACGGTGGCCAGCACCATCGCGTTGGGTTCGGCCAGGCCGGCCCGTTCGGCGTCGCCGATCCACCTGCGCAGCAGGACATGCCAGCCCTCGTCGAGCCAGTGTTCGTCGAGGTCGCCGCTGTTGTCTTTCTCCGAGACGTATTCCACTCGCATCGCCGCCAGGTGCTCGTTGTCGGGATCGGTCCACCGCGCGGGCGGTGCCCCCACAGCATCGCTGCGCGCTGCATCGTCGTCGGCGGCCACTGGGTAACGCTACCGCCCGCCGCCCCCGGATTCAGTTACCGACCGGTAGCACGCCGCCGGGCGCGGAATGCGAGAATCGCCGTATGACTGTGGTCCCGGAGAATTTTGTCGCCGGCCTGGACGGCGTGGTGGCGTTCACCACCGAGATCGCCGAACCGGACAAGGACGGCGGCGCGCTGCGCTACCGCGGTGTCGACATCGAAGACCTGGTGAGTCGGCGGGTCACGTTCGGCGACGCGTGGGCGCTGCTGGTCGACGGCCGCTTCGGCCACGGGTTGCCGCCGGCCGAGCCGTTCCCGCTGCCGATTCACACCGGCGACGTGCGGGTCGACGTGCAGGCCGGGCTGGCCATGCTGGCCCCCATCTGGGGGTATGCGCCCATCCTGGACATCGACGACACCACCGCCCGCGACCAGCTGGCGCGCGCCTCGGTGATGGCGTTGTCCTATGTCGCCCAGTCCGCCCGCGGGATCTACCAGCCCGCCATCCCGCAGCGGCTGATCGACGAATGCCCCACCATCACCGCACGATTCATGACCCGCTGGCAGGGCGAGCCGGATCCCCGGCACGTGGAGGCCATCGACGCGTACTGGGTCACCGCCGCCGAGCACGGGATGAACGCGTCGACGTTCACCGCCCGGGTGATCGCGTCGACCGGCGCCGACGTGGCGGCGTCGCTGTCCGGCGCGATCGGCGCGATGAGCGGCACCACCGTTCCGGCGGTGATATTTCGATCTTGAAGATTGACAGTGATTTCCAGTCCCGGGCTACCCTCGATCAGCTTCCAAAGAAGTTCCACCCCATCTTGGGCAACTTCGGCCGCCAGCAGGCC
>PPEA01001109.1 GCA_002967005.1 Mycobacterium talmoniae | reverse complement strand
CGGGTGTGATCCAGGGTGCGCAACGCGGTCTTAAACCCGCTGCCCGGCTCCCCAATCATCCGATCCCCCGGAATGCGGCAGTTCTCGAAATACAACTCGGTGGTCGGCGACCCCTTGATCCCCAGCTTGTGCTCCTTAGGCCCCACCGAGAAGCCCTCATCGTCGCGGTGCACCATGAACGCCGAGATCCCGTTGGCATCCAGATCCGGGTCGGTCACCGCCATCACCGTGTACCACGTCGACTTACCACCATTGGTGATCCAGCACTTGGCCCCGTTCAGAATCCAGTCATCCCCATCGGCCTTGGCCCGGGTGCGCATCGCCGCCGCATCGCTACCGGCCTCCCGCTCGCTCAGCGCATAAGAGGCCATCGCCTCCCCCGACGCCAACGACGGCAACACCTGCGCCTTAAGCTCCTGCGACCCGGACAAGATCAGGCCCATCGTGCCCAACTTGTTGACCGCCGG
>PPEA01001108.1 GCA_002967005.1 Mycobacterium talmoniae | reverse complement strand
GTCGGTCGCCGACCTGTTGGCGCGGCTGCAAGCCGGCCAGAGCAGCGGTGGCCGGCGCCGCCGCCGCGACGAGTGAGCTGCCGCACATCCGAGGGTTCAGCCCTGGGACCCAGCGCGCCGCCACGTTAGAATCCCGAGGACCGTCCGGTACCCGCAGCGCGGGACTGGAACGAACCAAGAGAACTTGTGAGGGTCCGTCTGCGATGGTGCAGGTCGACGGATTGCGTCCAGCCCGGCTCAAAGTGGGGGTCATCTCGGCTGGCCGGGTCGGAACCGCCCTGGGGGTGGCGCTGGAACGCGCCGACCACGTCGTGGTGGCGTGCAGCGCCATCTCCGACGCGTCGCGGCGCCGCGCCCAGCACCGGCTGCCCGACACCCCGATCGCCCCGGTCGTCGACGTCGCCGGCACTGCCGAACTGCTGCTGCTGCCGTCCCCGATGCCGAACTGGCGGCCCTGGTCGTCCGGCCTGGCCGCCACCTCGGCGGTGCGGCCCGGCACCATCGTGGCGCACACCTCGGGCGCCAACGGGATCGGGGTGCTGGCCCCGTTGACCGGCCAAGGGTGCACGCCGTTGGCCATCCACCCGGCGATGACCTTCACCGGCGCCGACGAGGACATCGCGCGGCTGGCCGACACCTGCTTCGGGATCACCGCGGCGGACGAGGTCGGCTACGCGATCGCGCAGGCCCTGGTGCTGGAGATCGGCGGGGAGCCGTTCCGGGTCCGCGAG
>PPEA01001107.1 GCA_002967005.1 Mycobacterium talmoniae | reverse complement strand
CCCGGCGGCGCTGGCCGGCTCGATCCGCAACGGCGACACCCAGGTCGCCCAGGTGCACGGCGGTTCGGCGGCGTTTGCTCAGCTGTCGGCCATCCCGGATGTGCGCACCGCCCGGATCGTGGCCCCGCGGGTGCTGGAGC
Organism: Mycobacterium talmoniae; assembly: GCA_002967005.1. Lineage (GTDB taxonomy): Bacteria > Actinomycetota > Actinomycetes > Mycobacteriales > Mycobacteriaceae > Mycobacterium > Mycobacterium talmoniae. The sequence continues at coordinate 593 of PPEA01001107.1, read as the reverse complement.
TGGCGCTGCGGGCCAACCAGCCCAAACTGGCTGACGCCCAGGTCCGCAAGGCGATCCTGGGGTTGCTCGATGTGGACCTGCTGGCCGCGGTCGGGGCCGGCAGCGACAACACCGTCACGCTGGATCAGGCGCAGATCCGGGCGCCCAGCGACCCGGGTTACGTGCCGACCGCGCCGCCGGCGATGACCACCGCGGCGGCGCTGGCGCTGCTGCAGGCCTCCGGGTATCAGATCGAGAAGGACGCGCCGCCGGCGTCGGTGCCGCCCCCGTCGGGGGCACCGGCCACCCCGGCGGAGTCCCACGCCCCGGAGGTCACCCGCGGCCGGGTCAGCATGGCCGGCGACCAGCTGTCCTTCGTGATCGGGGTGGCGTCCAACGACCCGACGGCGGTGGCGGTCGCCAACACCGCCGCCGACCAGCTCCGCAACGTCGGCATCGCGGCCACCGTGCTGGCGCTGGACCCGGTCAAGCTGTACCGCGACGCGCTGACCAACAACCAGGTGGACGCCATCGTCAGTTGGCGCCAGGCCGGCGGGGATTTGGCGACGCTGCTGGCCTCGCGCTACGGCTGCACGGCCCTGGAGGCCACCGCG
>PPEA01001106.1 GCA_002967005.1 Mycobacterium talmoniae | reverse complement strand
CGTCGCCGCCGCCGTCGCGCTCGGCGCCGACCCCGTTAAAGCGGTGGCGCGGTGTCCGGGGTCGACGAGGTCGCCGGGCGGTACCGGACCGTGCAGCTCGGTGACCACAGTGTCCGGATGCTGCTGGCGAAAAACCCGGCCGGGTGGCAGGAGGCGCTGTCGATGGTGGATAAGCACGCCGACGGGGTGGTGATCGCGGTCAACGGGCAGGTGCCCGACGGCGAGGACCTGTCCTGGCTGTGGGATGTGCGCTTCGAGCACTTCGAGGAGACGTCGGTGGTGGCCGCCGGGGAGCGGGGCACCGACCTGGCGGTGCGGCTGGGCTACGCCGGTGTCGAGCACACCCTGGTGCACGACACCGTGCGCGCGATCGAATCCTGCCCGCCCGGCCACGTCGAGGTGGTCGCCAACTACACCGCGTTTCTGCAACTGAATCGGCGGATCCCATGACCGTTCGGATCGGGCTGGTGCTGCCCGACGTGATGGGCACCTACGGCGACGGCGGTAACGCGGTGGTGCTGCGGCAGCGGCTGCGGCTACGCGGCATCCCCGCCGAGATCGTCGAGATCACCCTGGACGACCCGGTGCCCGACAGCCTGGACCTGTACACGCTGGGCGGCGCCGAAGACTACGCGCAGCGGTTGGCCACCCAGCATTTGATTCGGCATCCGGGGCTGCAGCGCGCGGCGGCGCGCGGGGCGCCGGTGCTGGCGATCTGCGCGGCGATCCAGGTGCT
>PPEA01001105.1 GCA_002967005.1 Mycobacterium talmoniae | reverse complement strand
CGCCACGACCAGCCGCCGGTGCGGATCCAGATCGACCCGCTGCACGTCGGCTAGGGCGGCTCACCGCTTGCGCGCGACGACCAGCAGGTACTCCCACTCCATGACACCGGCGCTCAGGTGGCGGTCGGCGAGGTCGATCAGCTCGGCGTCCAGCGCGGCGACCAGCGCGGGGTTGTCGCCGATCGCGCGGTAGGCGTCGATGGTCGGGCCGTAATGGTTCTTGAAGTAGCCGTGCACCGCGTGGGCGCTGTCGAACCGGTCCACCCGCAACATCCACCGCCCGGCGCGGATGACGCTGACCCGGCCGCCCAGCAGGTTGCCGACATAGTCGTCGCGGCCCCACAGCGCCGCCGGCGGCACACCAGGCACCTGGGTGGGCCGGTACGGCCGGATCGCCGCCAGCATCCGGCCGAAGAACCCCTCGGGTGTCCAGTTCGCCAGCGCGATCGTCCCGCCCGGGCGGCAGACCCGCACCAGTTCGTCGGCGGCGCGCTGATGGTTGGGCGCGAACATCACCCCGATCCCGGACAGCACCGCATCGAACTCGCCGTCGGCGAACGGCAGGGCCTGCGCATCGGCCTCCCGCCAGGCCATCGTCACGTCGTGGTCGCGGGCCCGCAGCTGCGAGCGCTGCAGCAGCTGCGGGGTGAGATCGGTGGAGACGACGGTGGCGCCGGTCAGCGCGGCCGGGATCGAGATGTTGCCGGATCCGGCGGCCACGTCGAGCACCCGATCCCCG
>PPEA01001104.1 GCA_002967005.1 Mycobacterium talmoniae | reverse complement strand
GGACACCGACCAGCACCAGTCGGCGATGCGCACCGAACTCGGCCCGCAGGCCGCCTCGACGCAATCCCCGGAGTTCGCCGCCCGGCTGGCCGCCGCCCAACGCCGACGTCCCTGACTGTGCGGCGCACAATCGGCGCGGCTACAGGTCCAGCAGCGCGGTCTCGGGCGATTCGATGAGGCCGCGCAGCTCGCCCAGGAACCCGGCCACCTGCGCGCCGTCCGCGACCCGGTGATCAAACGCGCAGGTCAGCGTCATCTGGGGGCGGATGACGACGGCGTCGTCGACGACGACCGGCCGCGGTTTGAGCGATCCGATCCCCACGATGGCGGCCTCCGGCGGGTTGATCACCGGCACCCCCTCGTCCACCCCGAGGGCACCGAAGTTGGACACCGTGAACGTCGAGCCGCGCAGGTCGGCGGGGGTCAGCGTGCCGGCGTGCGCGTCGCGGATCAGCCGGTCCACGCACGCGGCGAGTTCGCGGGTGGTCTTGGTGTGCGCATCGGTGACCACCGGCACCAGCAGCCCGCGGGGGGCGGCCACCGCGACACCCAGGTGCACCCCGTGGTGGCAGTGCACCCGGGGGCCATCGGCGGTCTCCACCCAGCTGGAGTTGAGGACCCGGTGGTGGGTCAGGGCGATGACCAGCAGCCGCAGCGTGAGCACGAACGGGGTGATGGTGTCGTCACCGGCCGCCGCGGCCAGCCGGTCCCGCAGCGCCAGCAGCCGGGTGCCGTCGACCT
>PPEA01001103.1 GCA_002967005.1 Mycobacterium talmoniae | reverse complement strand
CACCGCCCCCGCCACCCGCCGGTGACCACGACGGCCCGGCCGGCGCCGACCACCACCACCACGACCCAACCGCCCACCACGACAACCACCACGACCACCACCCCGCCGACCACGACCACCACGCCGCCGACGACGTCCACCACCACCACGACCACCGGGGTGCCGATGACGACGGACTACCTGACGCTGCCGTTCGTGCCGGTCCCGATACCGGTACAGGTGCCGCAGAACCAGGCGCCGCAGCAGCAGAATCCGTTCAATCCCCCTGGTGGGGGCTCCTACGGCGGATTCCCGTGACCACGGAGCCGTGCCGCAGGGGGCGAGTAGGGTTGTGGACACCGGGTCAGCGGGGATCCGCGCCGCCTGATCGAAACGTCATCAACGTCAGCACATCTCTTAGGCGGTAGTCGGCGTCGGACTCCCCGGCTGTGGGCTTGCCACGCGTGGGAGGTGTTGTGGACATCGTTCTTGGGGTGTCGCTGGCGCCTCCGACCGTCCGGCTGGTGCTGGTGGAGGGCGAGCACGCCAACGGGGTGACCGTCGACCAGGACGACTTCACCGTCGAGGACACCGAGGCGACCACCGACCGGGTGGTCTCGGCGGTGCTGGGCACCCGGGAAAGCGCCCGCGCGGGCGGGTATCGGCTGACCTCGGCCGGGGTGACGGTCAGCGACCAGGCGCAGGCCGCCGCGCTGCGCGATGCGCTGGCCGCGCACAAGGTCGAGAACGTGATGCTGGTGTCGG
>PPEA01001102.1 GCA_002967005.1 Mycobacterium talmoniae | reverse complement strand
ACCAGCAGCTGCCACTGCAACGGTTCGATGCCGGCGGCCAGGCCGGGCACGCCGGCCCGCACCGCCTCGAAGCTCAGCGGTGTCGATCCCTGCGCCGGGTCGAGCACCAACACCTTGATGGTGTGCTGCGGCTGGGTGGCGTTTTCCCAGGCCAGAAAGCTGTTGTCCTCACCCTTCAGGCGCCGCATGGTTTCCCTCACTGTGTGGCATGCGTCACTTCTACGACAGCGGTGTGCGTCGGCCGACAACTTGTCTCGGCCAGTGAGACATGTCGGTTCGGGGGTTCGGTGCCCGGCCCTACCGTGCACGGCATGAAACGGTTCATCCACCGGCTTACCGTGACGGCCCGCAGCCTGCAGGTGCTCCGCGCGGCCGGCCTGTCCCAGGGGGTGCGCGACGGGATCCGGTCCATGACGCTGACCCGGCGGTACGGGCCGTTCGCCGGGATCGTCGAGGCCGCCGCCGCCCGCACCCCCGACGCCGTCGCGGTCACCGACGACCCCGGTGACCTGACCTTCGCCGGCCTCAACGACCGGGTCAACGCGCTGGCCCGGGCCTGGACCGCCCGCGGCATCGGCGCCACCGACGTGATCGCGGTGCTGTGCCGGGATCACCGCGGGTTGATCACGGTGGCTGGCAGCGGCCGGCAAGATCGGCGCGCAGCTGCTGCTGATGAACACCGGGTTCGCCGGGCCGCAGCTGGCCGAGGTCGCCGCCCGGGAACGACGTCACCGTGCTGGTGTA
>PPEA01001101.1 GCA_002967005.1 Mycobacterium talmoniae | reverse complement strand
CCGAGCCGGTCGTGGGTCGCGGTCGCGCTGGCGGTCAGCGCCGCCGCGGTCAACAGCGCCCCTTGGGCGCCCGGTGGTGCCCGACGTGGTGACCACCACGGCGACGTCGTCGTCGATGGCCTCACCCACCCGCAGCTCCACAGCGGCCGCGTGCCCGGCGGGCACCGGCACCAGCGCGTCGCCGCGGCCGTCCAGCACCGAGGCCAGCACGGCGAGCAGCGACGACGCGGCGGCGCCGGGGGTGACGGGCACCGCGCGCAGGGTGGCTATGGCCGGCCTCCGCTGCTGGGGCGTTCGTCCAGCGGCCAGCCCTTGGCGGCCAGCCGCTCCCGAACCCGCTCGATGTCTTCGGCGGAGGGCAGCTCGTCGGTGATCTGGGTGATCAACACCCCGATATCGACCTGGTCGAACTCGCCGCGGCGCATCAGTTCGCTGGCCACCGCCTTGACCTCGTCGGCGGTCAGCCGCCGCGACAGCAGCGCCAGCAGCGGGATGTAGTCGTTGCGGGGGACGCCCTCGGGATATCCCGCACGCAGCCACGTCACGATCGAGTTGAGGAATCGGTTCACTTCTGCCTCACCAGTCCCTGTCCGGCTCGATGGTACGTGTTAGTCGAGGTCGAAAACGTCGTCCCAGCCGCCCCAGTCGTCCCACTGCCAGCCGATGCGGTGCTCGATGAAGTCGCGGGCGATGAACAGCACACCGGCCACGACGATCACCAGCAGCAGCGCGAAGATCACCCACC
>PPEA01001100.1 GCA_002967005.1 Mycobacterium talmoniae | reverse complement strand
CGCGGCCTGACACACCGCCGCTGCGCCGCCGGCGACCGCGCGCAGCGTCGCCTCGGTGGCCGCGGTCAACCCGGCCCGGGTGTAGGCCGGCCGGCCGATGACCGTGACCGGGCCAGCGGCGCGCAGCTCGTCGAGCTGGCGCTGCTCGTGCTCGTCGCCCAGGGCGGCGGTGCGGGTCAACAGGTCGGTGTCGGTGTCGATGCCCGGGCCCCGGCCGAGTTTCGCGTCGAACGCGCGCAGCAAGGCGTATTCGCACTGCGCCGCGGCCGCGAGGTCGGAGGCGCTGTAGATGACCTGGTCGTCGAGGACGAACACGCCACCAACGCTAGGTCAGCGGGCCGACAGGTCGGCTCAGCCGGCGGGGGTGTTCCCGATCAGCTCCACGCCGGTCCCGTTCCAGCGGAACTTCACCACGCTGCTCAGGCCCGCGATGCCGCTGGCCGCCTGCAGTGCGACGACGTCGTCGGCGCACTGCGCCAGGTCGATCCCGCTGAACCCGTAGGTGTCGGGCACCCCCTGCGCCAGGTACTGGCCCTGGTGGAACATCACCGCCCGGGTGTTGGGGTGCTCGGCGTTGGTGTTGGCCTTGACGATCACCGCCGACAGCTGGGTGCACTGGTTGTAGTTGCCGGCCAACGGTTCGGGATTCCACGGCTGCTGGCTGCGGGGGTCGCGGGGCAGCTCGGACACCGCCTTGGCGATCGCCGGCGCACCGAGGTTGACCGCGCACGGGTCGGCCGACGGTGC
>PPEA01000110.1 GCA_002967005.1 Mycobacterium talmoniae | reverse complement strand
GCCGCCGCGCTGGAGCAGGCCGCGCTGGCCGAGCTGCGGGAGCGGCGCCCGGACCGGGCCATCGAGACCAATGTCGAGTTCTGGGCGGCGGTGATCCTGGACTTCGCCCGGGTGCCGGCCAAGATGATGCCGGCGATGTTCACCTGTGGGCGCACCGCCGGCTGGTGTGCCCACATCCTGGAGCAAAAGCGGCTGGGCAAGCTGGTGCGCCCGTCGGCGGTGTATGTCGGGCCCGCGCCGCGCAGCCCGGAGTCCGTCGACGGCTGGGACCAGGTGCACCGCGGATAGTGCGCGGCCGGCGGCCGGCCCGCTGGCGGCCAGCCCGCCGAGCGTGAAGTTAGGTTCACTCTCGAACGCCGAGCGTGAACCTGACTTCACGCTCGCGATGCGGGCGGATCCCCGGCTCGCGATGAGTTTCGGTGTCGGCGTGGGTCAGTACGGTTGACACCCCAACCACGCTAGGGAGCAACCGCCATGGCCATCACCGTTCAACCCGCCCTGTCCCCGCACCTGGTCGTCGACGACGCCGCCGCGGCAATCGACTTCTACGTCAAGGCGTTTGACGCCGTCGAGCTGGGCCGGGTGCCCGGCCCGGACGGCCGGCTCGTCCACGCCGCACTGCAGATCAACGGCTCCACGGTGATGCTCAACGACGACTTCCCGGAGACCTGCGCCGGCAAGTCGATGACACCGAAATCGCTGGGCGGAACCCCGGTCACCATCCATTTGACCGTCACCGACGTCGACGCCAAATTCCAGCGCGCCGTCGACGCCGGCGCTACCGTGGTGGCCGCGCTGGAAGACCAGTTTTGGGGTGACCGCTACGGGGTGGTCGCGACCCGTTTGGCCACCGCTGGTCGCTGGGGCAGCCGGTGCGCGAAGTCAGCGTCGAGGAGATCCAGGCGGCGATGGGATAACGCCGCCCTAACGTTGCACGAGGTTGAGCAGCCGCCGGTGCAGCGGCTCCGGGGGTGCGCTGGCCGCGGCGGCCAACATGTCCCGGATATCGACGAACTTGTCGCGGGGACGACCGTCGGCGGCGCCGCGGGCGATCTCGGCGGCGTCGATCGCCTTCCATCCGGCGGCGTCGATGACCTCGGGCTGACGGGCGTGCACCAATCGGGCGATCGCCCGCGGCCCCCCGGCCAGCTCCCCCAACCGGCCGGCGTTGTAGTCGGCGACCAGGGTGTGCACGGTTTGCAGCGAGTCGGATTTGTTGGTGCCAATGAAGCCGGTCGGGCCGCGCTTGATCCACCCCGACACGTAGGCGCCGGGCACCGGCTGCCCGGACGCCGGGTCGACGACCCGGCCGGCGTCGTTGGGCACCACCCCGGCGTCGTCATCGAACGGCAGATCGGCAATCGCTTTGCCGTGGTAGCCAATCGAGGTGAGCACCAAACCGGCCGGCAGTGTTTCCACCGCGTCGGTGCCGGTGCGAGTGAACTCCATCGCCGTCACCCGCTGCGGCCCGATCACCCGTTTGGGGGTCAACTCGTAGGCCAGCCGGATACGCGGCCGGGTGATCGGGGCCGACGCGTCGCCGAGTTTGCTCAAAATCTCCAGCTTGCGCCGGGTCAGGGCGCTGTCGGTCGTCGCCAGGTCACGCCGGACCCGGTCGTGGTCGGCGGCGTCGAGCACCACCTCGGCGGTCTGGGTCAGCCCGATGAGTTCGGGCAGGGTGAACGCCGAGGCGGCCGGCCCGCGGCGGGCGACGATCACCACCTCCTGCACCCGGGAGTCCCGCAGCGCGGCCAGCGCGTTATCGGAGATGTCGGTGCGGGCCAGTTCGTCGGGGTCGGCGGTCAGGACGCGGGCCACGTCGAACGCGACGTTGCCGTTGCCGACGATCACCACCCGCTCCCCGCTGAGGTCGACGGGCAGGTCGGTGAACTCCGGATGCCCGTTGATCCAGGCGACCAGTTCGGTGGCGGTGCCGGTGCCGGGCAGCTCCATCCCGTCGATCCGCAGCCGGCGGTCGTTGGGCGCCCCCGACGCGTACAGCACGGCGTGGTGGTGGGCCAGCAGGTCGGCGTGGCTAAGGTGGTTGCCCACCTCGACGTTGAGGAAGAAGTTGAACCGCCGGTGCGCCGCGACCTTGTCGAACAACCGGGTGACCAGTTTGGTGCGCTGATGGTCGGGCGCCACCCCGGCCCGCACCAGGCCGTACGGGGTGGGCAGTTTCTCGAACATGTTGACCAGCACGCCGGGCTGGGTCAGCAGCTCGTCGGCGGCATACATCGCCGCCGGGCCGGACCCAACGATCGCCACGGTCAGCGGGTAGCGGCCGTGGCGGATCTCGGCGGCCGGCAGCACCGGCGCCAGCTTCGACGTCGGCGGCAGCTTCACGCCGGCCGGCCGGTCCGGGTAGTGCGCGGCGTTGATCGCGATGAACGGTTGCTGCTTGGGCGCCAGCCGGGTATCGGGTGCGATCGCTTCCACCGGGCAGGCGCGCACACACGCGCCGCAGTCCACACAGGCCACCGGGTCGATGTAGAGCATCTCGGAGGTGGCGAAACCCGGCTCGTCGGGCGTGGGATGAATGCAGTTGACCGGGCAAGCGAACACACACGAGGCGTCGTTACAGCACGCCTGCGTAATAACGTGCGGCATCGGGTAACGGGCTCCGTTACGCGGCCGGAACCGCGGCCAGGTGCTGGCGCTGCGGCTCGCTGCGGTACCGCGACGGGCTGCCGTTGATCTTGCAGATCCGCCACATCAGCTTGGCCAACGGGTTCATCAGGCCGGTGTCGTGCGCGAGCATCCGCACGTCGCCGAACATGTCGCGCAGCATCTGCCGGCCTTCGGGCGAGCGGAAGAACACCTCTTTGCGGACCTCGCGGGGAATCTCGAACTCCCGCCAGAACGCCTTCGGCGGCACGATGATGGCCGAGCACAGCACCCGCATCACCACCGGCACGTACAGCGACAGCCAGAACCGCTTGCGCCGCGACAGGTGCGGCACCCGCTTGTGCAGGTACTCGTGGGCGAACGAGATGTGCCGGGCCTCCTCGGCCACGTGAATCGCCATCACTTTTTCCATGATGGGGTGCAGCGTCTTGCCCTCGCGCAGCACGTTCTTCTGGGTGTGGTCGATGGGCTCTTCCCCGGCCAGGATGCCGAACCAGAACGGGATCGGCAGCGGGCCCGCGACCAGCGGGATCAGCGGCGACAGCCACTTCAGCAGCCGCGGCATGCCGGGCACGTCGGCGCCGATGCGGTTGACCATCTCCTGGAACATCATGGTGTGGTTGCACTCTTCAACCGACTCGTGCAGGCAGTACCGATACTCCGGCGACCCGTTGGGGGTCCAGAAGGCGTACTCCATCAAGCCGCGGATGAGGATGGACTCGAAGTGCAAGCCGACCTTGGCCACGTTGGCCTGCCGCCACATGCCGATCTTGATCTGCCGGTCCTGCGGCTGGGCCTGGTACCAGGGGTGGCGCCCCAGCGGGTCGGTGGCCGGCAGGATCCAGCGCGGGTCGTTCTCGGTGACCGCGAACTCCGGCGAATCCCAGTCGATGTCGGTGTAGGGGTTGAAGTTTCGCCGCACCGACCCCTCGGACAGTGTGGTGAGCATGTCCACGTAGGCCTGGTCGTCGGTGACGTCCATGTTGCGTCGCCAACGTCGCACCATGCGCGTCCGTGCTGTCTTCTGAGCCATCCCGAAACCCTCCCGTAAAGGTTTACATTCGGACGTGTTATGTCCAACGGTACCGCAGGTATCACCAAGTGGCTAGACCCAAACCGCGCGCTGTGGCCTACGCGCACTCCGCCGTCGGGCTGTGACCTAGTTCACACTGGGGTGCGGCCTCGCGAGGGTCGGCCGCCGTACCGGGGGACCTCGGCCGCTGTCTACGCTGGTGGGCATGGCTGAGCAGCTCACGATTCCCGCCGCGATCAAACCCCGCGATGGCCGCTTCGGTTCCGGACCCTCGAAGGTCCGCCCCGAGCAGCTGGCCGCGCTGACCACGACGGCGGCCGGGTTGTTCGGCACCTCGCACCGTCAGGCCCCGGTGAAAGACCTGGTCGGCCGGGTGCGTGGCGGGTTGCGCGACTACTTCTCGGTGCCCGACGGCTACGAGGTGATCCTGGGCAACGGCGGGGCGACCGCGTTCTGGGACGCGGCCGCGTTCGGGTTGATCGACCAGCGGTCGCTGCACCTGACCTACGGCGAGTTCAGCGCGAAGTTCGCCTCGGCGGTGGCCAAGAACCCGTTCGTCGGCGACCCGATCGTCGTCAAGGCCGAGCCCGGCAGCGCCCCCGAGCCCCAGTCCGACCCGTCCGTGGACGTGGTCGCCTGGGCCCACAACGAGACGTCGACCGGGGTGGCGGTGCCGGTGCGCCGGCCCGCCGGGTCCGGCGACGCCCTGG
>PPEA01000011.1 GCA_002967005.1 Mycobacterium talmoniae | reverse complement strand
CCGTCGTTATTCACTGGCCGTGCGCGCGCCGTTGCGCGCCGTCCGCGTGCTGCGGGTGCCCTTGGGGGGGCGGGCCGCGCCAAGCACATACGACTTCACCAGGTGGTTCCAGCTGCAGGTCCGGCAGACCTCCACCACGTGCACCGAGAATTCCTCGTACCGGGTGGCCAGCAGGACCAGCTCCTCGGCGGTGCGCGCCGAGCCGGACACCGCGCCCAGGTGGTCGCCGAACACCCACGACACCAAGGTGAGCTGCTCCTTTCGGCAGATCGGGCACACCACCGCGCTGGGTTTTCCGTGGAACTTGGCGGCGCGCAACAGGTAGGGGTTGGCATCGCACACTTCGGTGACGCCGGTGCGCCCGGAATACACCTCGGCCAGCAGTGAGCGGCGCCGAAGCGCGTAATCCACCACCTGTCGCTGCAATCGCACGTTGACCAGAGTACGACCCCCGGCAGACCACCGCGGTGCCAGCGATGTGTGAGCCGCACCGGCTCCCCGCCGCGCGGCCACGATCTCGGTCAAGGTTTGGCGGCGAATATATCGGGGCGATACTATGGCGCGAAGCGTCGAAGCGTCGTAACAGCCGAGCGGAGGAGGTGACCCGATGCTGGAGCTCGCCATCCTTGGGCTCCTGCTCGAATCACCGATGCACGGCTACGAGTTGCGGAAACGCTTGACCGGTCTGCTGGGGGCGTTTCGCGCGTTTTCGTACGGCTCGCTGTATCCCGCGCTGCGCCGGATGCAGGCCGACGGGTTGATCGCCGAGGACGCCGCCCCGGCCGGGACGCCGGTGCGCCGCGCCCGCCGCGTCTACCAGCTGACCGACGCCGGCCGCAGCGGTTTTCCGAACTGGTCGCCGACACCGGCCCGCAGAACTACACCGACGACGGCTTCGGGGTACACCTGGCCTTCTTCAACCGCACCCCCGCCGAGGCGCGGATGCGGATCCTGGAGGGCCGTCGCCGTCAGGTGGAGGAACGCCGCGAGGGCCTGCGCAACGCGGTGGCGCGGGCCAGCAGTTCGTTCGACCGGTACACCCGCCAGCTGCATCAGCTCGGGCTGGAGTCCAGCGAACGCGAAGTCAAGTGGCTCAACGAGCTGATCGCCGCCGAACACGTGGCGCAAGGCCGAGCCGAACAGACCTAGGGCCGGGTTTAGGCCTAGCCACCCAGTGCACAGCACGAATCAGAAGGTAGGAGAAGGAGAGCGTCCATGAGTGAGCAAACCGCGCCGGAGGCGTCGACGGATGTGCGAGTCGCCATTGTCGGCGTCGGCAACTGCGCGTCCTCGCTGGTACAGGGCGTCCAGTACTACCACGACGCCGACGAGAACTCGACGGTGCCGGGTTTGATGCACGTGCGGTTGGGGCCGTACCACGTCCGCGACGTGAAGTTCGTCGCCGCGTTCGACGTGGACGCCAAGAAGGTCGGCTTCGACCTGTCCGAGGCCATCTTCGCCTCGGAGAACAACACCATCAAGATCGCCGACGTGCCGCCCACCAACGTGGTGGTGCAGCGCGGGCCGACGCTGGACGGCATCGGCAAGTACTACGCCGACACCATCGAGGTCTCCGACGTCGAGGCGGTCGACGTGGTGCAGGTGCTGCGCGACGCCAAGGTCGACGTGCTGGTTTCCTACCTGCCGGTGGGCTCCGAGGAAGCCGACAAGTTCTACGCCCAGTGCGCGATCGACGCCGGGGTGGCGTTCGTCAACGCGCTGCCGGTGTTCATCGCGTCGGATCCGGTGTGGGCCAAGAAGTTCACCGACGCCGGCGTGCCAATCGTCGGCGACGACATCAAGAGCCAGGTCGGCGCCACCATCACCCACCGGGTGATGGCCAAGCTGTTCGAGGACCGCGGCGTGCAACTGGACCGCACCATGCAGCTCAACGTGGGCGGCAACATGGACTTCCTCAACATGCTGGAGCGGGAGCGGCTGGAGTCCAAGAAGATCTCCAAGACCCAGGCCGTCACCAGCAACCTGCACCGCGAGTTCAACACCAAGGATGTGCACATCGGCCCGTCCGACCACGTCGGCTGGCTCGATGACCGCAAGTGGGCCTACGTGCGGCTGGAAGGCCGCGCCTTCGGGGACGTGCCACTGAACCTGGAGTACAAGCTCGAGGTGTGGGACTCGCCGAACTCGGCGGGCGTGATCATCGACGCGGTGCGCGCGGCCAAGATCGCGTTGGACCGCGGGGTGGGCGGACCGGTCATCCCGGCGTCGGCCTACCTGATGAAGAGCCCGCCGCAGCAGTTGCCCGACGATGTGGCCCGCACCCAGCTCGAAGACTTCATCACCGGCTAAGCCGTTGACTGTGCGTTGACGGCGCCACCTACTCGCGTTTTCGCGCCCTGGCCGCAGAGTCAGTGCGGGGTAACGTCGGCGTCGTGATTTCCGACGACGAGTTGGCCGGGCTGTCCGAATTCGCGCTGCTGTCCGAGAACGCCGAGCAGGCCGGGGTGGCCGGCCCGCCCCCGCCCGTCGAACGCGTGCAGGTCGGCGGGATCAGCGCGCTGCGCTGGGGCGCCGCGGCGCCGCGGGTGGTGTTCCTGCACGGCGGGGCGCAGAACGCGCACACCTGGGACACCGTCATCCTCGGCCTGGGTGAGCCGGCGGTGGCGGTGGATCTGCCCGGCCACGGACGGTCCGGGTGGCGCGAGGACGGCGACTACACGCCGCAGCAGAACGCGGCCGCGCTGGAGCCGGTGCTGCGGGAGCTGGCGCCGGACGCCGACTTGCTGGTCGGGATGTCGCTGGGCGGGCTGACCGCGATCCGGTTGGCGGCCACCGCACCGGACCTCGTCCGACAGCTGGCCGTGGTCGACGTGACTCCCTCGGCGCTGCAACGGCATTCCCAGATGACCCCGGCCGATCGCGGCACCGTTGAGCTGGCGCACGGGCCGCGGACCTTCCCGGACTTCGCCTCGATCCTGGCGCTGGCCGTCGCGGCCGCACCGCACCGGGACCCGAAATCGCTGCGGCGCGGCATATTCCACAACGCCCAGCGGCTGCCCGACGGCCAGTGGGCCTGGCGCTACGACACCATGCGCACGTTCCGCGACTTCGCCGAACTGTGGACCGACGTGTCGGCGATCACCGCCCCGACCACGCTGATCCGCGGCGCCGATTCGGCGTTCGTCTCCGACGCCGACGTCGACGAGTACGCGCGGCGCAGCCCGGGGCTGCGCAGCCACGTCGTCGCCGACTCGGGGCATTCCGTGCAAAGCGATCAACCCCGCGCGTTGGTCGACATCTTGCGCGGTGTGCTCGATGGACGTTGATCCGGTTGGGTGGTCGCACGCAGTGCGCCGATAGGCAAGGAGGCACCCGAAGATGCAGTTTGGTTTGTGCTACTTCCCCACCGACTACGGCATGCAGCCCGACGCTCTGGCGGCGGCCGCCGAGGAGCGGGGCTTCGAGTCGCTGCTGTTTTGTGAACACACCCACATCCCGGTCAGCCGCAAGTCGCCCTACCCCGGCGGCGGCGAGCTGCCCCGGATGTACATCCACACCTACGATCCGTTCGTGGCGTGCACGGCGGCCGCCGCGGCGACCCGCCGGTTGAAGATCGGCACCGGCGTGTGCCTGGTGGTCGAACGCGACCCGATCACCACCGCCAAGCAGGTGGCCAGCGTCGACCGGCTCTCCGGGGGCCGATTCCTGTTCGGGGTGGGCGCCGGGTGGAACCGGGAAGAGATGGCCAACCACGGCACCGATCCGCGGGTGCGGATGGCGATCCTGCACGAACGGGTCGCGGCGATGCGGCGCATCTGGCGTGACGAGCAACCCGAATACCACGGCCAGTACGTGGATTTCGACCCGATCTGGTCGTATCCGAAGCCGATCCAAGCACCGCCGCCGGTGCTGGTCGGCGGGATGGGGCCCACCGTGGAGGACCGCATCCTGGCCGTCGGGGACGGCTGGCTGGCCCAAAGCGTCACCCGCGACAACATCGACGCGTTCGCCGAGCGCGCCGACAAGCTGCAGCGCCGCGCCACCGACGCCGGACGGGACCGGGTACCGATCAGCCTGTTCGGCGCGTCGGCGGCCGACGGCATGGCCGAGCGCTACGCGGCCGCCGGGATCGACCGCTGCCTGTTCCTGCTGCCGGACGCCGACGACACCGAGGTCACCCACAAACTCGACCGGCTGGCCCAGCGCCTCGGATAACTCCGCTTCGGCCGGCCGACCGCCTACCGTAGGCCTATGGTCTCCCATCCCCTCCGCATCGGTGTGCAACTGCAACCGCAGCACGCCCCGCAATACCGGCTGATCCGGGACGCGGTCCGGCGCTGCGAAGATCTCGGCGTCGACGTGGCGTTCAACTGGGATCACTTCTTCCCGCTCTACGGCGACCGCGACGGCCCGCACTTCGAATGCTGGACCATGTTGGCGGCCTGGGCCGAACAAACCTCCCGCATCCAGATCGGGGCGCTGGTGTCGTGTAACTCCTACCGCAACCCCGAACTGCTCGCCGACATGGCCCGCACGGTCGACCACATCGGCGACGGCCGGCTGATCCTGGGGATCGGGTCGGGCTGGAAGCACCGCGACTACCGCGAGTACGGCTACGAGTTCGGCACCGCCGGCAGCCGGCTCGACGAGCTGGCGGCCGCGCTGCCGCGCATCCAGTCCCGGCTCGGCCAGCTCAATCCGGCGCCCACCCGCGCCATTCCGCTGCTGATCGGCGGCGAGGGTGAGCGCAAGACGCTGCGCCTGGTCGCCGAGTACGCCGACATGTGGCACAGCTTCGCCACCGCCGACACCTACCCGCACAAATCGGCGGTGCTGGCCGAGCACTGCGCCGCGGTCGGGCGCGACCCGGCCAGCATCGGACGCTCCGCCGCGGTCGGCGGGGAACAAGGGCAGGCCGGGGTCGACGCGCTGCTCGCCGAAGCCGACGCGCTGGCCGAACTCGGGGTGAACCTGCTGACCATCGGCAGCAGCGGCCCCGACTACGACCTGACCGGCGCCGAGGCCCTTTGCCGCTGGCGCGACCGGCAGTAGCGTGCAAGACTCCCACATCGGTGCCGAAGAAGTATGGGGTCAAAGAGAAGGACCAGGTTGTGGCGCACATCCTCAACCTGGTGCTGACCGGCAAGCTGCGCACCGGTGACCGGGTCGACCGCAACGAGATCGCCGAGGACCTGGGCCTGAGCCGGGTTCCCATCCAAGAGGCCATCCTGCAGCTCGAACACGACGGCATCCTGTCCACCCGCTATCACCGCGGGGCGTTCGTGGAACGCTTCGACGAGGCCGCGCTGCGCGAACACCACGAGCTGTACGGCCTGCTGCACGGGCTGGCCTCGGCTCGGGCGGCGGCCAACCCCACCCCGGAGCTCATCACCCGGCTCGACGAGCTGATGGCGCGGATGCGGGCATCGATGGAGACCCGCGCGTTCCGGGAGGCCGGCTGGGAATACCGGCGCATCATCAACGCCGCCTACGCCGGGCCGCGGCTGCAGGCGATGATCCGCGCGTCGCAAAGCCTGGTGCCGCTGACGTTCTGGGTGACCTACATGGAAAAACCCGACCAGATGCTGCCGTTCTACGAAGCCGAAAACACCGCGATCCATCGGCGGGACCCGGAGGCCGCCCGCGCGGCGTGCCTGGGCCGCTCCGAGCTGATGTCCCAGCTCATGCTGGCCGAGTTGGTGCGGCGCCGAGTGTTCAGCGCGGCGCCCACCCCCGAGCAACCCGCCGCCGTGTTCTGACGCCCACCAAGCCCCGCGGACAGGTTTGCCCATTACCGTGAGGTAATGAAGTTTCGCCCGGACCGGGCTATCCAGCTCGGCAGACGAGTGCCGGCGCTGATCGCCACGCTGCTGATCGTGGGCAGCCTCGGCACGGCGCCGCTGGCCGCGGCCGCCCCGGACCAGTGCGCCCCACCCGGCATGGAGAACGCGATCGCGTTGCCGCCCAAGCTGGCCAAGGCCAAACGGCCGCAGGAAGACAAATACACCACCGCCGATGTCGAGCCGTTGGAAGACGTGGACATCAACACGCTGGGGCTGGCCACGCCCGGGGTGCTCACCGTCGGCACGCTGTCCAACAGCCCGCCGGCGACCTGCATCACCGCCGTCGGGCACTACACCGGCTTCGACAACGAACTGCTGCGCGCCATCGCCCACAAGCTGGGCCTGCGGGTCAACTTCGTCGGCACCGACTTCTTCGGCATGCTGGCCCAGGTGGCGTCCGGCCGCTTCGACGTCGGCTCGGCGTCGATCACCGCGACCGACGCGCGCCGGCGCACGGTCGGCTTCACCAACGGCTACAACTTCGGCTACATGTCGCTGGTCGTGCCGGTCGGCTCACCGATCTCCGGATTCGACGACCTGGCGGCCGGGCAACGCATCGGTGTGGTGCAGGGCACCGTCGAGGACGCCTACGTCGTCGACACGTTGGAGCTGGAACCGGTGCGGTTCCCCGACTACAACACCCTGTACGCCACCCTGAAAAGCCGCCAGGTCGACGCCTGGATCGCGCCGGCGCTGGAGGCCCTCAACGTGGTGCGCCCCGGCGACCCCACCGCGATCGTCGGAAACACGTTCAGCCTGGGCAACTTTGAGGCGTATGCGGTCGCCAAGGAGAACCGGGCGCTGATCAACGCGCTGAACTCGGGGTTGGACGCGGTGATCGCCGACGGCACCTGGCCCCAGCTGTACACCGACTGGGTGCCGCGGCCGCTGCCGCCGGGCTGGGAGCCCGGCTCGAAGTCCGCCCCCATCCCGCACCTGCCGGACTTCGCCGCGATCGCCAAACGCAACCACAAACTCGAAGCGGATGCCCCCGAGCCGAAGTCGACCCTCGAGCAGCTGCGCGACTCGTTCCTCGACTGGCAGCTGTACGCCGAGGCGCTGCCGGTGCTGCTCAAGACCGGGCTGCCCAACACCTTGTTGCTGACCATCAGCGCCGGCGTCATCGGCCTGGTGGCCGGCATGGCGCTGGCGGTCGCCGGGATCTCCGGCACCCGCTGGCTGCGCTGGCCGGCGCGGGTGTACACCGACATCTTCCGGGGCCTGCCCGAGGTGCTGATCATCTTGTTCATCGGGTTGGGCGTCGGGCCGCTGGTGGGCGGGTTGACCGGCAACAACCCGTATCCGCTCGGGATCGCCGCGCTGGGGCTGACCGCCGCCGCCTATGTCGGTGAGATCCTGCGCTCCGGCATCCAAAGCGTCGAATCCGGCCAGCTGGAGGCGGCCCGGGCGTTGGGATTCAGCTACCCGTCCTCGATGCGGTTGGTGGTGATCCCGCAGGGCATCCGGCGGGTGCTGCCCGCGCTGGTCAACCAGTTCATCGCGCTGCTGAAGGGCTCGGCGCTGGTGTACTTCCTGGGTCTGATCGCCGGGCAACGCGAGCTGTTCCAGGTGGGCCGCGACTTCAACGCCCAAACCGGCAGCCTGTCCCCGCTGGTGGCCGCCGGGCTGCTCTACCTGGTGTTGACCATCCCGCTGACGCATCTGGTCAACGTCGTCGACGCCCGGCTACGTCGCGGCCGGGCCGGCGAGCCCGAAGAACCCGCCGACCTACTCACCACGACGTCCGGTCAGGAGATGACGTAATGGCCGATCGCGAGCCGGTCTCCCTGGAAGGCAAGGACATTCACCTGTCGTTCGGCAAGAACACGGTGTTGCGGGGCGTCGACCTCGAGGTGCCGGCGGGCAGCACGGTCGCGGTGATCGGACCGTCCGGGTCCGGCAAGTCCACCATGCTGCGGACCCTGAACCGGCTGTATGAACCCGATCGCGGTGACGTGCTGCTGGGTGGCCGGTCGGTGCTCGCCGACGATCCCGACGATCTGCGTCAGCGCATCGGGATGGTGTTCCAGCACTTCAACTTGTTCCCGCACCGCAGCGTGCTGGACAACGTCACGCTGGCGCCGCGCAAACTGCGCCGGCTGTCCGAGGAGGCGGCTCGGGAGTTGGCGCTGCGGTTGCTGGAGCGGGTGGGCCTCAAACACAAGGCGGAGGTACGGCCCGGGGCGTTGTCCGGCGGTCAGCAGCAACGGGTTGCGATCGCCCGCGCGTTGGCGATGGAGCCCCAGGTGATGCTGTTCGACGAGGCGACCTCGGCGCTGGACCCGGAATTGGTCAAGGGCATCCTGGCGCTGATCGCCGACCTCGGCGCCGAGGGGATGACGATGGTGGTGGTCACCCACGAAATGGGTTTCGCCCGCTCGACGTCGGATGCCGTGGTGTTCATGGACCACGGCAAAGTGGTGGAGTCCGGGCCGCCGGAGCAGATCTTCGAAGCCGCCGAGACCGAACGGCTGCAAAAGTTCCTGTCCCAGGTGCTGTGATGGCCAACATCACCGAACCGTTCTCCCGCCAACCGGCAAGCAGGTTAGACTAGCGAACTATGGCGGAGAGCAAAGCCAGCGCGCCGGAGGTGACGGCACTGGCCGAGGGACTGCACCGCACCCTGTCCAAGTTGTTTTCCATCCTGCGTCGCGGCGATCCCAGCGGCGCCACGACGGGCGAGCTGACCCTCGCGCAGCTGTCGATCCTGGTCACATTGCTTGACCGCGGCCCGATCCGGATGACCGAACTCGCCGCGCATGAACGGGTCCGCACCCCGACCACCACCGTCGCGATCCGCCGACTCGAAAAGATCGGCCTGGTCAAGCGGACCCGGGACCCGTCCGACCTGCGGGCGGTGCTCGTCGACATCACCCCGCGCGGGCTGGCGGTGCATCGGGAGTCGCTGGCTAACCGGCGGGCGGCGCTGGCGGCGATGCTGAGCCGGCTGTCGGAGGCCGAACTGGACACCCTGACGCAGGCGTTGGCGCCGCTGGAACGGCTGGCCGCCTGCGAGCAGCCGACGTGCGACGCGGAACCCGCCCACCGACGAACAACCTGACTCGCGGATGCCCACCGCCCTGATCACCGGCGCGGCCGGCGGAATCGGCGCGGCCATCGCCACCGCGCTGGCCCCGACGCACACCTTGCTGCTCAGCGGGCGTCCCTCGGCTCGGCTCGACGCGCTGGCCACCCGGTTGGGTGCGACCACCTGGCCGATGGACCTGACCGACACCGACACGATCGAAGCCGCCACCGAAACCATCGACAGCCTCGATGTGCTGGTGCACAACGCCGGGGTGATGGTGCCCGGCCGGGTCGCCGAGAGCCACGCCGACGAGTGGCGGGCCACCTTCGAGGTGAACGTGGTCGGCGCGGTGGCGCTGACGCTGGCGCTGCTGCCGGCGTTGCGCAGCGGCGAGGGCCGGGTGGTGTTCGTCAATTCCGGGGCGGGACGCAAGGTTTCGGCCGGGATGGCGGCGTATTCGGCCAGCAAGTTCGCATTGCGGGCGTTCGCCGATTCGCTGCGCGACGACGAGCCGTCGCTGCGGGTGACCACGGTGTACCCCGGCCGGGTCGATACCGACATGCAGCGCGACCTGGTCGCCTTCGAGGGCGGTGACTATGACCCGGCCCGGTTTCTGCGCCCGGAAACGGTGGCCGCGGTGGTCGCGCAGGCGGTGACCGCACCGCCCGACGCCCATGTCCACGAGATCGTGCTGCGGCCTAGATAGCGCTACACCACCAGGTTGACCAGCCGGCCGGGCACCACGATCACCTTCTTGGGCACCGCACCCGCCAAAAAGGCCTGCACCTTCTCGTCGGCCAGCGCCGCGGCCTCCAGCGTGTCGGCGTCGGCATCGGCGGGCACCGTGATGATGCCCCGCTTCTTGCCGTTGACCTGGACCGGGAATTCGACGGTGTCGCTGACCAGGTACGCGGCCTCGGCGACCGGAAACGGGCCGTGCGCCAACGACGTATCGTGCCCGAGCCGCTGCCACAGCTCCTCGGCCAGATGCGGCGCCAGCGGCGCCAGCATCAGCACCAGCGGCTCGACCGCCGCCCGCGGCACCGCCTCGCGGTGTTGTTTGGTCAGGTAGTTGGTGTATTCGATCAGTTTGGCGACCGCGGTGTTATTCCGCAGCGCGGCATAGTCTTCCGACACCCCGGCGATGGTGCGGTGCAGCGACCGCAGGGTGTCTTCGTCCAGCGCGGCGTGGTTGGCGACCCGGCTGGTCCCGGTCTGCTCATCGACCACCAGCCGCCACACCCGCTGCAAAAACCGGTAGGCGCCGACGACATCCTTGGTGGCCCACGGCCGCGACATCTCCAGCGGGCCCATCGACATCTCGTAGACGCGCAACGTGTCGGCGCCGTAGTTGTCGCAGATCTCGTCGGGCGAGATCGAATTCTTCAGGCTCTTGCCGATTTTGCCGAATTCCTGGAAGACCTCGACGTCGCCGTCGGCGCTCGGGTAGATGAATACCCCGTCGCGCTCCTCGACTTCGGCCGCCGGCACGTAGGCGCCGCGGGCGTCGGTGTAGGCGAACGCTTGGATGTAGCCCTGGTTCACCAGCCGCCGGTAGGGCTCCCGGGAACTGACGTGGCCCAGGTCGTAGAGCACCTTGTGCCAGAACCGCGAATACAGCAGGTGCAGCACCGCGTGCTCGACGCCGCCGACATAGAGGTCGACCCCGCCGGGGTCATCCGGGCCATGCTCGGCGGGCCGCGGACCCATCCAGTAGGCCTCATTTTCCTTGGCGCAGAACTGCTCCGGGTTGTGCGGGTCGATGTAGCGCAGCTCGTACCAGGAGCTGCCGGCCCACTGCGGCATCACGTTGGTGTCCCGGGTGTAGGGCTTGAGGCCGTCACCGAAGTCCAGCTCGACATGCACCCAGTCGCTGGCCTTGGCCAGCGGCGGGGACGGCTCGCTGTCGGCGTCGTCCGGGTCGAACAGCACCGGCGAATAGTCCGGCACGTCGGGCAGCTCGACCGGCAGTGCGGCCTCGTCCAGTGGGTGCGCCCGCCCGTCGCTGTCGTAGACGATCGGGAATGGCTCACCCCAGTACCGCTGCCGCGCGAAAAGCCAATCCCGCAACTTGTATTCGGTGCGGGCCCAGCCGCGGCCGTCGGCGGCCAACCGTTCGGTGATCGCCTTCTTGGCCTCGGCCACGCCCAGCCCGTCGAGCTGGCCGGAGTTCACCAGCACCCCGTCGCCGCTGTAGGCGGCCTGCGAAATATCGCCGCCGGCAATGACTTCCACGATCGGCAGGCCGAACTCGTGAGCGAACTCCCAGTCGCGCTGGTCATGGCCCGGGACGGCCATGATGGCGCCGGTGCCGTACCCGATCAGCACGTAGTCGGCGATGAAGATCGGCACCAGCTCGCCGTTGACCGGGTTGGTGGCGTAGCTGCCCAGAAACACCCCGGTCTTGGCCTTGTTCTCCTGGCGCTCCAGGTCGGACTTGGCGGCGATGCCGGCGCGGTAGGCCGCCACCGCGTCGCGCGGGGTGGCCGCCCCGTACGTCCAGCGCGCATCGACGCCGTCGGGCCACGCGTCGGCCGCCAGGGTGTCGACCAGGTCGTGCTCGGGCGCCAACACCATGTACATCGCCCCGAACAGCGTGTCGGGGCGGGTGGTGAACACCTCGATATCGCCGGCGTCGGTGCCGAACAGCACCGCCGCACCGGTGGACCGGCCGATCCAGTTGCGCTGCATGGTCTTGACCTTTTCCGGCCAATCCAGCACATCCAGGTCCTCCAGCAACCGGTCGGAGTAGGCGGTGATCCGCATCATCCACTGCCGCAACCGCTTCCGGAACACCGGGAAGTTTCCGCGCTCGCTGCGGCCGTCGGCGGTGACCTCTTCATTGGCGAGCACGGTGCCCAGCCCGGGACACCAGTTCACCAGCGAGTCGGCCCGGTAGACCAGCCGGTAGCCGTCGACCACGTCGGCGCGTTCCCCGGTCGACAGCGCAGCCCAGTCCCGGCCGTCGTCGAGGGTGCGGGCCCCGGAATCGAATTCGGCGACCAGCTCGGCGACCGGTCGCGCCTTGTTGGCGTCGGTGTCGAACCAGGCGTTATAGATCTGCAGGAAGATCCACTGCGTCCACTTGTAGAACTCGACGTCGGTGGTGGCAAACGTCCGGCGGCTGTCGTGGCCCAAGCCCAGCCGGCCCAGCTGGCGCCGGAAGTGACGATGTTGGCCTCGGTCCGGGTCCGCGGGTGGGTACCGGTTTGCACCGCGTACTGCTCGGCGGGCAACCCGAACGCGTCGAACCCCAAGGCGTGCAGCACATTGTGGCCGGTCAATCCGGAAATAACCGGGCCGGTAGACGCGGTGGCGGATGTAGCCCAGCGGATGCCCGACGTGCAGCCCGTCGCCGACGGGTAGGGGAACAT
>PPEA01001099.1 GCA_002967005.1 Mycobacterium talmoniae | reverse complement strand
CGGCGACCGCCGCCAGCCAGGAGACCGCGGCCGCGGCCTACATCGCCGCGTTGGCGGCCATGCCGACGTTGGCCGAGTTGGCCGCCAACCACGCCATCCACGCCGTGTTGGTGGGGACGAATTTCTTTGGCGTGAACACGATTCCGATCGCCGTGAACGAGGCCGACTACGCGCGGATGTGGACGCAGGCGGCCGCGACGATGACGACCTATCAAGCGGTGGCCACCACCGCGGTGGTGGCCACGCCACAAACCACCCCCGCGCCGCAAATCGTGAAAACCAACAGCAGCAATAACTCCGGCGGAAGCCAAGACGAGGGGCCCGGCCCCACCGATCCCAGCTGGTGGTCAGAGCGCATCGGGAAAATCATCAGCGCTTTTGAGAACGAGTTGACGCATCCCAGCGCGCAAAACTTCGAGACGCTCTATCAAATACTGACGTATTGGATTCCCCGTTGGGCGGGCGAGGTATATCTCACCTTCCAACCGCAAATCACCCAAATCACCGAGCTCTCGTTGGGTCTGATCGCCCCCTCCGTGCCCACCACCGGGCTGGGCGGCCTTGGCGCGATGGTCGGGTTGACGGCCCCGTCTGAGCCCGCCCCTACGCCGATGCCCGCCCCGGCATCGGTTCCCGCCACGGCTCCGGCCGAAATCCAACCGGGTGGCCGGGATGGCCCCGCCGGCGCCCGCTGCCACCGTGGCGCCCGCGGCGCCCGCGCCGACCACACCGGCCTCCGCCCCGGCG
>PPEA01001098.1 GCA_002967005.1 Mycobacterium talmoniae | reverse complement strand
TCGACGGCTGCCGCGAGCTGTGCCGACGGTGGGGGTCGCCCGGCTCAGCTGCCGCGCAGCGTCGTGATCACCGCGCTGAATCTTCGTCGGCGTGCTCGGCGGCGAACGCCGCATAGATCTCGGCGGCGTGGCTGCCCAGCGGCGCCGCCGACCCGGTGGAGGCCACCGCGTCCATCGCCAGACCGAGGTCCTTGTTCATCAGCGCGGTGGCGAACCCCGGTTTGAAATCATGGTTGGCCGGTGAGGTGGGCACCGGGCCGGGCACCGGGCAGTTGGTGTGCACCGCCCAGCAGTTGCCGGTGGCGCCGGTGATCACGTCGAACAGCGCCTGCGCGGACAACCCCAGCTTGTCGGCCAGCACGAACGCCTCGCCGACGGCGATTTGCTGGATCGCCAACACCATGTTGTTGCAGATCTTGGCGGCCTGGCCGGTGCCCGCGTCGCCGCAGTGAATGATCTTGCCGGCCATGGGTTCTAGCACCGGGCGGGCCCGGGTGAAGGCCGCCTCCTCGCCGCCCACCATGAAGGCCAGCGTGCCGCCGGCCGCGCCGGGCACCCCCGCCGGACACCGGGGCGTCGACCTGGGCGAAACCGTGCTCACCGGCCAGCGCGTGCACCGCGCGGGCGTCGTCGACGGAGATGGTGGAGCTGTCGATGAACAGGGTGCCGGGTCGGGCGGCCGGCAGGATCTCGGCGTAGCAGCCTTGACGATCCCACCGTGGGCAACAGTGGTGATCGACCGCGCTCGG
>PPEA01001097.1 GCA_002967005.1 Mycobacterium talmoniae | reverse complement strand
CGGGGCGCTGGGCCGGCTGCGGCCGCTGTTTTGGCTCGGGCTGGGTGCGCGGCTGGGCAACGGCCGCCAGTACATGTCCTGGATCAGCCTGGAAGACGAGGTGCGGGCGCTGCTGTTCGCGATCACCCACGACACCCTGTCCGGGCCGTGAACCTCACCGGGCCGGCGCCGGTCACCAACGCCGAGTTCACCGCCGCGCTGGGCCGCGCCGTCAACCGCCCCACCCCGCTGCTGTTCCCCGGCTTCGCGGTACGGGCCGCACTCGGCGAATTCGCCGACGAGGGACTGCTGACCGGGCAGCGGGCCATCCCCGCCGTGCTGGAGGCCAGCGGTTTCGTGTTCCACCACAACACCATTGGCGAAGCGCTGGGCTACGCCACCGCGCGCCCGGTCACCGTGTAGGTACCGTCGAGATATGACCGCCTCCATCCGGTCCAGCACCGCCCCGATCGACGTGCGCCAGCTGGGCCGCCTCGACTACCGGGCCGCCTGGCAGCTGCAGCGTGAGCTGGCCGACACCCGAGTGGCCGGCGGCCCCGACACCCTGCTGCTGTTGGAGCATCCGCCGGTGTACACCGCCGGGCGGCGCACCGAGGACCACGAGCGGCCGGTAGACGGCACCCCGGTCGTCGACACCGATCGGGGCGGCAAGATCACCTGGCACGGCCCGGGCCAGCTGGTCGGGTATCCGATCATCGGCCTGACCGAGCCGCTGGACGTGGTCAACTACGTGCGGCGCCTCGAGGAGGT
>PPEA01001096.1 GCA_002967005.1 Mycobacterium talmoniae | reverse complement strand
AGGCGGCGTCGGCCCACCCCGCCGACCATCATCCGACCCGGGACCGCCCAGGGCGCCCAGGCTGCCAGACCGGTGGGGCCGAACATGCCCATCGCCGACGCCGGGCACCATCGCGGCCATGCCCGGAGCGTCCAGGCCCAGATTGGCGCCGGCGGTGGCCGCGCGGATGGCGGCCAGGTCGGCCCCGACCTGGGTGATGCTGGCCACCGACATCGGGCTGAACGAGCTGCTCGCCAGGTTGGTCGCCGCGTTCGTGATGTCTCCCGGCTGCAGCCCCAGCGGAGTACTGATCGCCGAGAGGACCGAGCCGGGCGTGGTGCCGGTGGTGGCGGCGGTCGTCGCACCGGACTGCAACGGTGAGGCCATCCCCTGCAGCGCGGTCGGTGTCGCCATGGTCAGCTGGGACAGCACCGACTGGGTCTGCGAGCCCGCCGCCATACCGGCGCCTGGGACACCGCCGCACCCTGGCCGGCCACCCCGGCCGGGTTGGCGGTCTGCGGCGGCGGGGTGAACGGACTGACCTGCGCCGCCGCCGCCGACGCACCGGCGTACCCGTACATCGCCGCGGCGTCCTGGGCCCACATCTCGCCGTAATGCGCCTCGGTCGCCGCAATCGCCGGCGTGTTCAGACCCAAAAAAGTTCGTCGCCACCAGCGTCGCCAACTGCGCCCGATTGGCCGCCACCAACGCCGGCGGCACCGTGGCCGCGTACGCCGCCTCGAAACGCCGCTGCCGCCGCGGTGGCCTGCGTGG
>PPEA01001095.1 GCA_002967005.1 Mycobacterium talmoniae | reverse complement strand
GCACCTGGTGGTGGACGGCGCTGGCGCTGAGCGTCATCGTCGGGTCGCCGCGCTGAGCGCCTATCTGACCGCGCCCGGCCCGGCGGTCGGATGGATCCGACGTCGACCGGTTCGGACGGTGGACACGCGCTGGTGGCGTTGCTGCGCGATCACGGTGTGGACGTCGTCGTCGCCGACGACATCGGTGCCGTCGACCACCGCGCCGGACTGCCGCAACCGGGCGAGCGTGGCCGCGAAGGTCGGCAGGTCGTGGTGGTCGGTGCCGTGGTCGGTGTAGTCGCCGAAGGTTTCCTCCAAGAACACCGCGTCGAAGCGCGCGCCGCCGATAGCGGCGTGGGTGGGCTCCGGCAGCGGCCCGGTGTCGGTGGCCCACAGGATCCGGCCGTCGGCGGCGGCGAGGTCGTAGAGCACGGCGTCGGGGCCGTGGGCCGCCGCGAGCGCACGCACCCGGTAGTCGCCGCGCGGCCCGGCCAGCGCCACCTGGTCGCCGGGACCGACCGCGCGGAAGGTGACCGGATCGTCGGGGCCGACCCAGTCGCGGCACTGCTGCAGGGCACTGGGCGGGCCGAGCACCTGCAGCGGCCGGGCGGGCCCGGTCCAGTGCCGCATCAGCAGGGCCGCGGGTCCGACGTGGTCAAAGTGGGCGTGGGTGAACAGGATGTGGCGCACCTCGGCCAGCGACCGGCCGGCGCGCACCGCCGCCCGCGGGGCTTCCGGGCCGCAATCCAGCAGCACGGTGTCGTCGACCAGGGT
>PPEA01001094.1 GCA_002967005.1 Mycobacterium talmoniae | reverse complement strand
GGACCCCGGCCCGGCTGCGCCGCGGGGTTAATCCGGCGCCGGCGAAGATTCCGTACACCCGCGGGCTGCACCAGGTCGGCGACCGGGTGTGGGCCTGGACGCTGCCCGACGGCGGCTACGGCTGGAGCAACGCCGGGCTTATCGTCGGTGACGGCGCTTCGCTGCTGGTCGACACGCTGTTCGATCTGCCGTTGACCCGGGAGATGCTGGCCGCGATGGCACCGCTGACCGCCGCGGCGCCGGTCACCGACGCGGTGATCACCCATTCCAACGGCGACCACACCCACGGCAATCAGCTGCTGGACCGCGCGGTGCGCATCATCGCCGCCGCCGGCACCGCCGCGGAGATCGCGCACGGCATGGCCCCGGAGATGCTGACGTTGACCCAGACCGCCGACCTGGGCCCGGTCGCCACCCGCTACGCCCGGGAGCGCTTCGGACCCTTCGATTTCCGGGGGATCCGGCTGCGCAACGCCGACCAGACGTTCGACGACGAGCTGAGCATCGAGGTCGGCGGCCGGCCGGTCCGGGTGCTGAACCTGGGGCCGGCCCACACCGCCGCCGACTCCGTCGTGCACGTCCCCGACGCCGGGGTGCTGTTCGCCGGGGATCTGTTGTTCATCGGGTGCACCCCGATCGTGTGGGCCGGCCCGATCGCCAACTGGGTGGCGGCCTGCGACGCGATGATCGGGCTGGACGCCCCCCACCGTGGTGCCCGGCCACGGCCCGATCACCGACCCGGACGGGATCCGCG
>PPEA01001093.1 GCA_002967005.1 Mycobacterium talmoniae | reverse complement strand
CGACCACCACGGCCAGGCGCGCGACGGCGGCACACCTCGTGCTTGCCGCGCTCTGCACCGTCGTCGACCGGGTGGAAGCGCCGCCCCTGCTCATCGCTGCGCTCTGCATCGACATCGGCGCGTCACGGCACCGGCCCGCGACCGTTCTTCCGGCCCGGTGCTGGCTCGTCGACACGGTGGTTGCGCGTGTGCGAATGCGTCTGGGGTCGACGCCGCGGCGTGCTCGCGGGCAGCGGCGGTAACGCGGCCGGCCCGCCGGTTTGGAGTTTGTCGATCAATTCATCGGCCACCTGGGCCAGCCGCCGTTCGTCGGCGTAGGCCAGGCGGGATTCCAGTTCCCCGATGGGCACCCAGGCCACCTCGGCGACCTCCACATCGTCGTCGCACAGTTCACCGCTGGCGAAGCGCATCAAATAGTGGTGCACGGTCTTGTGCACCCGCCGGCCGTCGGTGACGAACCAGTAATCGATGCTGCCCAACGCCGCCAGCACACTGCCCTGCACCCCGGTCTCCTCGGCGACCTCCCGGATCGCCGTTTGCTCGGCGGTCTCGCCGACCTCGATGTGGCCCTTCGGCAGCGACCACAGCATCCGGCCGCGGCGGTCGATGCGCCCGATCAGCGCGGCGACCTGGTCCTCCCGCGGCCCGTCGATGCCGTCGATGACCAGCACCCCCGGCGGAGGTTTCGTGCACGGTGCGCAGCGACCGGGGGCCGTGATGGGTCGAGCGAGGCCGGCGCGGTTTGGGCCGGCTGGTG
>PPEA01001092.1 GCA_002967005.1 Mycobacterium talmoniae | reverse complement strand
GCGTTGCCGTCATGCGCGACGGTCAGCACCCGCACCCCGGGCGGATAGCCGTCCAACCGGCGGGCCGCGGTCACGTCGTCAACGCACCGCAGCCGGCCCGCATACGACAGCGCCGACACCGCCGCGCACACCCGCGGATGCAGGCGGTAGCTGCGGTTCAGGAAATAGCCGCGGTCGGCCGGCAGCGTGCGGTGACCGTCCACCAGCCAGCCCAGCGCGGAGGCGTCGACCGGTTCGGGATGGGTGCCCTGGCTGACCTGCGGCAGCTGCTGCGGGTCGCCGAGCAGCAACAGGTTCGCCGCCGCGGGTGCCACCGCGATGGTGTTGGCCAGACAGAACTGGCCGGCCTCATCGATCACCAGCAGGTCCAGGCAGCCCGGCGGCACCCGGTCGCGGTTGACGAAATCCCAGGCGGTGCCGCCGATCACGCATCCGGCGGTGTCGGCGATGAAGGCGGCGTACCGGTTTTCCGGGATGTGCTGCCAGCGCACACTGTCGCGGTCGTGTCGCTTTTTGGCCACCCGCTGCGGCGCCAGGCCGGCGTCGATGACGCAGTCCAGCAGGTTCTCCACCACGGCATGGGACTGCGCGACGACCCCGACCCGCCAGCCGTGGCGGCCGACCAGGTCAGTGATGACGTGGGCGGCGGTGTGGGTTTTGCCGGTGCCGGGCGGCCCGTGCACGGCCAGGTAGGAGCCGTCCAGGTCGAGCAGCGCGGCGGTGATGTCGGCGGCGACGTCGTCGCCGCGGGCAGCCCGG
>PPEA01001091.1 GCA_002967005.1 Mycobacterium talmoniae | reverse complement strand
GTTCGGCCTCGACCATCTCGGCGGCGGTGAACCCCAGGCCGTGCAGGTATTCGATCAGCGGCGCCCGCCGGCGCGCGTCGGCGATACCGGCCGCCTCCAGCGCCTCGAAGTCCACGCCATCGGCCACCTGGTCAGTGTGCCAGCGTCGGCCGGCCGATTAGGGTGGATCGTCGTGAGCGAATTGCAGCATGGACCGCTGGAAGACCGCCACCGCGACCTGGGCGCCAGCTTCGCCGAGTTCGGCGGCTGGCTGATGCCGGTGTCCTATGCCGGCACCGTCGCCGAACACACCGCCACCCGCAGCACCGTCGGGCTGTTCGACGTCAGCCATCTGGGCAAGGCCACCGTGCGCGGGCCGGGCGCGGCGGCGTTCGTCAACGCCACCCTGTCCAACGACCTGAACCGGATCGGGCCGGGCAAGGCGCAATACACGTTGTGCTGCACCGAATCCGGCGGCGTCATCGATGACCTGATCGCCTACTACGTCGCCGACGACGAGATCTTTTTGGTGCCCAACGCCGCCAACACGGCCGCGGTGGTGGCCGCGCTGGCCGCGGCCGCCCCGCCCGGTGTCACCGTCACCGACGAACACCGCTCCCGGGCGGTGCTGGCCGTGCAGGGGCCGCGCTCGGCCGCGGTGCTCGATCGGCTGGGGTTGCCGACGACGATGGACTACATGGGTTTCGCCGACGCCGCGTTCTCCGGGGTGCCGGTGCGGTGTGCCGCAGCGGCTACACCGGGAGCACGGCTACGAGCTGCTGC
>PPEA01001090.1 GCA_002967005.1 Mycobacterium talmoniae | reverse complement strand
AGGCGCAGCAGCTGGCGCTGCGGCTGGCCGACGAACTCGGCGTGGTCGGCGTGCTGGCCGTCGAACTGTTCGAAACCACCGACGGCGAACTGCTGGTCAACGAGCTGGCGATGCGGCCGCACAACTCCGGGCACTGGACCATGGACGGCGCGGTCACCAGCCAGTTCGAGCAGCACCTGCGGGCGGTGCTGGACTACCCGCTCGGCGACACCGACGCCACCGTGCCGCTGACGGTGATGGCCAACGTGCTGGGCGCCCCGCAGACCCCGACGATGACCATCGACGAGCGGCTGCACCACCTGTTCGCCCGGCTGCCCGACGCGCGGGTCCACCTGTACGGCAAGGGCGAGCGTCCGGGCCGCAAGATCGGCCACATCAACCTGCTCGGTACCAGCCCGGAGGAGTGCGTGAACCTGCGCGAACGGGCCGAACTGGCGGCACACTGGTTATCGCACGCAGAGTGGACCGACGGATGGGACCCGCATCAATGACCCCCGCGCCGGCGACGATGCAGTGGGGGCACCCCCAGGCGCGCAGCGCCGAGGGGGCCGAAGCGATGAGGAGGAGCGGCGCATGACCCCGCAGCCGCGCGTCGGCGTGATCATGGGCAGCGACAGCGACTGGTCGGTGATGGAAGACGCCGCGGTCGCGCTGGCCGAATTCGACGTGCCGTTCGAGGTCGGGGTGGTCTCGGCGCACCGCACCCCGCAACGGATGTTCGACTATGCGCGCGGGGCGGCCGACCGCGGCATCGAGGTGATCATCGCCGG
>PPEA01000109.1 GCA_002967005.1 Mycobacterium talmoniae | reverse complement strand
CGGCGGGCTGCCGGTCGACATCAGCGAGACCGACGCCTACTACTTCGCGCCGCAGAAGAATTTCGCCAGCGACGGCGGGTTGTGGCTGGCGATCGTCAGCCCGGCCGCGCTGGCCCGGATCGAGGCGATCGCGGCGTCCGGCCGCTGGGTGCCGGACTTTCTGTCGCTGCCGATCGCGGTGGACAACAGCCTGAAGAACCAGACCTACAACACCCCGGCGATCGCCACGCTGGCGCTGCTGGCCGAACAGGTCGACTGGTTGCTGGGCAACGGCGGGCTGGACTGGGCGGTCAAGCGCACCGCGGACTCGTCGCAGCGGTTGTACACCTGGGCGCAGGCTCGGCCCTACACCACCCCGTTCGTCACCGACCCGGCGCTGCGCTCGCAGGTGGTGGGCACGATCGACTTCGCCGACGAGGTCGACGCCGCCGCGGTGGCCAAGGTGTTGCGGGCCAACGACATCGTCGACACCGAGCCGTACCGCAAACTGGGCCGCAACCAGTTGCGGGTGGCGATGTTCCCGGCCGTCGAGCCCGACGACGTCAGCGCGCTCACCGAGTGCATCGACTGGGTGGTCGAACGGCTGTAAGCCCGCCTCCCCCGCGTGTCAGCGCGGCGATGGCCGCTACCTGCACTAGAGTCCGCACTGACTGCCCCGGAGGAGATTGTCATGCGGGAACTCAAGGTCATTGGACTCGACGTCGATGGCAAATACATCATCTGCGAGGGCGAGGATCCCGACGACAAGTTCAAAGTCCGGGCCGATGAT
This sequence comes from Mycobacterium talmoniae, assembly GCA_002967005.1. Classification (GTDB taxonomy): domain Bacteria; phylum Actinomycetota; class Actinomycetes; order Mycobacteriales; family Mycobacteriaceae; genus Mycobacterium; species Mycobacterium talmoniae. Next base: position 2,111 of record PPEA01000109.1, on the reverse strand, counting down.
CGGCTGCGTGCGGCGCTGCGCGGCGACGCGGCCCGGGTCGGCCAAACCCAGCTCGATGTTGAGGTTCCCAGCATGTTGCGTCCCAAGGAGATTCAGTCCCGGATCCGGCCGGTGCATCGGTCGAGCAGGTGGCCGCCGCGGCCGGGGTCGACATCGCCCGTGTCGAGCGGTTCGCCCACCCGGTGCTGCTGGAACGGGCGCGGGCCGCGGAGCTGGCAACCGCCGCGCATCCGGTGCTGGCCGACGGTCCCGCGGTGTTGACGCTGCTCGAGGTGATCACCACCGCGCTGATGGCGCGCGGGCTGTCCACCGACAGCACCACCTGGGACGCCTGGCGCAACGAGGACGGCCGCTGGACGGTGCAGCTGGCCTGGAAGGCCGGCCGCTCGGACAACGTCGCGCATTTCCGCTACGCACCGGGGGCGCACGGCGGGACGGTCACCGCCGTCGACGACGAGGCCAACGCGCTGATCGACCCCAACTTTGAGCGGCCCCTGCGCCCGCTGGCGCCGGTGGCCCAGCTCGCCTTCACCGAACCGGCGTTGCCGCCGGTGGTGGACGAGGCACCCGAACCACAGCCGGCACCGGCGCGCAGCCGCCGCGGCAAACCGGCGATTCCGGCCTGGGAAGACGTGCTGCTGGGCGTGCGGTCCAGCGGCCAGGGCTGAGTTAGCCCCCCGCGAGCAGACGCAAAAGCCCCTGAAACCTGACGGTTTGGGGCTTTTGCGTCTGCTCGTCATACCGGTCCCCATCGAGACTGCGCTGACGGCGAAACACCCGGCCACACTCAGGCGAGCGTCAGCGCGAGCAGCGCCAGCCACGCCCCGCCGACGCCGATGCCGGCGCCCAGCACGAACCAGCGCAGCACCGGGGTGTGTCGCCACCCCCATACCGTCGGCGCCAACCCGCCGACCGCGACCAGGTTGAGCCCGACGGCCAGCAGCGGATGCACCCGGGTCAGCCCGAGGCTCAACACCACCACCGCGGTCGCGGTCACCGCGGCGACGAACCCGGCCACCGTCAAACCCGTTCCCCAGGGTGTGGAGTCGTCGGTCACCGCGCGAGCGTAGCCCAAGGCGTCAGCGGGCGGCCCGCTCGTAGAAGGCCAACGCCGCGGCGGTGGCCACGTTGAGTGAGTCGGTGCCCCGCGACATCGGAATCCGCACCTTCAGGTCGCTGATCCGCAGGGTGGTCGCGGTCAATCCGGGTCCCTCGGCGCCGACCAGCACCGCCACCGGCTCCTCGCGCACGGCGGCCATCGCCTCCGGCAGCGAACACGCGACAGGGTCGGGGGTCATCGCGACCAGCCGAAACCCCAGCTCCCGCAGCAAGACGAGGTCGCCGGGCCACTGCTCGGCCCGCGCGTAGGGCACCAGCAGCGCGTGGCCCATCGAGACCCGCACCGCGCGCCGGTACAACGGGTCGGCGCAGCCGCTGCCGAACACCACCGCGTCCACGCCCAGTCCGGCGGCATTACGGAAGATCGACCCCAGGTTCTCGTGATCGTTGACCCCCTCGAGCACCGCGATCGTCCGGGCCCCGTCGACCACCTGCGCTACCGTCGGCTCCGGTGCTCGTCGCGCCGCGGCCAGCACCCCACGGTTGAGGTGGAACCCGACCACCCGCGCCATCAGCTCGGCGGTCACCCGGTAGTAGGGGATGTCGCGGCCGGCCAGATCGGCGGCCAGTTCGGTGAGCCGACGGTCGGTGCCCAGCAGCGCCAGCGGCGCGAACCGCGACGCCAGCATGCGCTGCACCACCAGCACCCCCTCGGCGATCACCAAGGCTTTGCCGGTGGGCAGATCGGGCCGACGGTCGATGCTGTTGAGGTCGCGGAAGTTATCCAGGCGCGGGTCGTCGGGATCGGCAACATCCTCGACATGAACCACCGCGAGGACATTACCGCGCGTTGACTCTGCGCCCACCACGCACAAGTGCGAGTGACCTGCCTGGTGGCCGCAGAGTCAACGCATCCGACGGGCTAAGTTGAACAGCGATGCCCACAGATTCCCCACCCGAACCGCCGCCGCTGCCGGCTGCGCTGGTCCAGGCGTGGCCGGTCATCGCGGTCGGTGCGGTGGCCTGGATCCTGGTCGCCGCGGCGGCGTTCC
>PPEA01001089.1 GCA_002967005.1 Mycobacterium talmoniae | reverse complement strand
CTTGCCGGAGCGGCGCAGGATGCGGGCGGCGGCCTCGTCCCCGGTGGTGGCCCCGACCACGGAGTCCACCACCAGGATCACGCGTCGGCGGTGCGCATGGCCACCGAAGCCTGTTCGGCCACCAGCTGCTGCAGGCCCTTGGCGTCGGGTTCCCAGCCGCCGGTGTCCTGCACCACAAACCGGCGCCCGGTCCACAGCGCGTCGTAGGACACCCGGTCCCGGGTCACCCCGGGCAGGTCTTGCACCACCGCCTCGCGGCGGCCCAGGATGCGGTTGACCAACGTGGATTTGCCGACGTTGGGTCGCCCGACCACCGCCACCACCGGTGGCGGGCCGGATTCCTCGGCCAGGTCGTCGAAGCCGGTGTCATCGCCGATTTCCCAGTCGCTTTCGTCGGACCAGGTGCCGTCGGCGCCGGAGAAATCCGAGTCGCTCATCGCATCGCCCCGCTGCGCTGGGTGACGAGTCCTGCAGGTGCGCGACCACCTGCGCCTGGGTCATCTCGCTGGTGTCCACCACCACCGCGTCGTCGGCGGCGCGCAGCGGGGACATCGCCCGGGTGGAGTCCAGCTGGTCGCGGCGGCGCACGTCGGCCGACACCGCGTCGGTAGTCGTCCGGCCAACCCGCGGCGACGTTCTGGCGTTGCGCCGGCTGGCCCGGGTCTCCGCGGAGGCGGTCAAGAAGATCTTCACCGGGCATCCGGCAACTACCACGGTGCCGATATCGCGGCCCTCCACCACGACGCTGGCCCGGCCCCGGCCGCCAACTCGC
>PPEA01001088.1 GCA_002967005.1 Mycobacterium talmoniae | reverse complement strand
AGTCGGCCAACAGGGCGGGCGGCTGGGTGCCGGCCAGTTCCTCGGCCCCCTCGTCGACGAACCCGGCGGGGTTGGCCGACGCGGTGGTCAGCACCTCGGCAAAGCCGGCCTCGTCGGTGATCGCGATCAACGACACCCGGTCGGTCCACAACAGGTGGCCGATCTGGTGGGCGATGGTCCAGCCCGGGGCCGGTGTCGGGCCGGCCCACCGGTCCTGGGGAAGCGACGCCACCAGCGCGTCGAGGTCGTCGGATTCGGCGCGCAGGTCGGCGACCACCGGGGCAGCATTGGCCATCCCGGCAGCCTAACGCGCGCCTTCGAGGCGTCACCACGCCGCGAGATGGAAACCAGGTAGCAAAAGGTCGAGTGAACCCCTGCGTGGCGTCAATCTCGCGGGATGGCTACTCGGCGTTTTTCACGGTGACGTCGACCTCGGCCGCCGGTGTGCGTTGCCCCCGCCCGATCAGGGCGTGCGCGACGAGCCCGGCCAGATACACCAGCGTCCCGGCCAGGATCAGCAGCGGCGCATGCCCGTCGTCGGGGATCAGCGCCGCCGCCGCGGCGATCGCCGCCACGAACGACACCCAAAACACCGAGTCCTGCACCGCGAACACGTGTCCGCGCAGGGCGTCGTCGACGTCGATCTGCATGGCGGTGTCGACGCACAGCTTGACCATCTGGCCGGCCACACCCAGGAAGAATCCGCACCCCATCATCACCGGCAGGTACAAGAAGGCCCCGGCGGTGAATAGCGCGGCCGCGACCAGGCCGGCC
>PPEA01001087.1 GCA_002967005.1 Mycobacterium talmoniae | reverse complement strand
CCGCACCGTATGTGGCGTGGCTGACCACCACCGCAACGCAAGCCGAGCAGACCGCCAGCCAGGCTCGGGCGGCAGCGGCCGCCTACGAAACCGCTTTCGCCGCAACGGTTCCCCCGCCGGTGATCGCCGCAAACCGCGCGCAGCTGGCGTCCCTGGTTTCCAGCAACATCATGGGTCAGAACACCGCGGCGATCGCGGCCACCGAGGCGCAATACGCCAGCATGTGGGCCCAGGACTCCGCCGCGATGTACAGCTATGCCGGACAATCCGCGGCCGCGGCCACCGTGACGCCGTTCAGCGCGCCCGCACCCAACACCAACCCGGCCGGCGGCGCCAGTCAGGGCGCCGCGGTCGCGCAGGCCGTCGGGTCCTCGGCCGCGTCCAACACCCAGTCGGTGCTGTCCCAGTTGACATCCACCACACCGAGCGCGCTGCAAAGCCTCGCCGCCCCGGCCGCCGCCTCCGACCCGGTCTCGTCGCTAACGAATCTGCTCAGCAGCATCAATTCATCCCCGTTGGCGTCGCTGGCCGCCGATGTGGAGCTGCTGCCGAAATCGATTCTGCCGGCGAACGACATCCTCATCAGCATCATCATGGGTTTGGTGATCGGGGGACGGCGCCTGTCCGACGTGGCCGTCGGGGTGGCCGGCGCCGGCGCCGGCTCCGCGGCGGGGCCCGCGCTTCCCACGGCCGGCTTGCCGGCGGCCGCCTCGGCGGCGGTGTCGGCGAGCGTGGGCGAGTCCGGTTTGTCGGTGCGTTGTCGATCCCGCCGACGC
>PPEA01001086.1 GCA_002967005.1 Mycobacterium talmoniae | reverse complement strand
TGGCGCTCGGCCTCGGCGCTTTGACCGGGTGTTTCGGCCTCGACGTGTGGGTGCTGGCGGCGTTGGGCGCGCCGCTGCTGACCGCGGTGTGGGCGCTGCTGCGCGGGGCGCGGGTGGTGGCGCACGGAGTGGGGATGTGTGTGGCCAGCGCCGTCGCGGTGGGGCTGGTGCTGTGGTGAGGTTTTCGCCGGGCGACGTCGACGCTGCGTTCACGGCGCCGAGCCTGCGGGTACGGCCTCGAGCCTGAAGCTACGGCGCCGAGCCTGTAGCCAGGGCGTGATTTTCGCCGTGAACCCGTCCTGAGTTCAGTCTGGGCGCCGTAGCTTCAGGCTCGGTGCCGTAGCCACAGGCTGGCGGCCACCACTTCAGTCTCGGCGTCGTAGCTTCAGCCTCGGCTCAACCCGTGCAGGCTCGATACCGTCGGCGCGCAATCCGCGGCGCCACCGCAGTCCCCGGCGCGGCTCGCATCGGTGAGCCCCCGCTTTTTGGGCCGGTAGCACCCGACATGGGAAGATGGGACACGTGTTGCGTTGGACGACCGCCGGTGAATCCCACGGCCGCGCGTTAGTGGCCGTCGTCGAAGGCATGGTCGCCGGGGTGACGATCACGTCCGAGGACATCGCCGACCAGCTGGCCCGCCGCCGGCTCGGCTACGGCCGCGGCGCCCGGATGAAGTTCGAGCGCGACCAGGTGACCCTGCTGGCCGGGGTGCGGCACGGCGCCACCCTGGGCGGGCCGATCGCCGTCGAGATCGGCAACACCGAATGGCCCAAGTGGG
>PPEA01001085.1 GCA_002967005.1 Mycobacterium talmoniae | reverse complement strand
GGGCACTATGTGCTGGCCGCACTTGCGTTGGCGCAGCAGGTCACCGGGCGGCAGGGGCAGCTGGACTCGATACTGATCACCACCACGCGGGGCGCCGATCCTGCCGCCGTGCGGGCCGGGGTCACCGCCGCGGTGGGCGGGCGAGCCCTGGTCGCCCGAGCCCAGTTGTGCGGGCCACCCGGGCCGGCGACGGCGTCAAGCTGATGAACTACATGGCGCTGCTGGGCGCGGCCGTCGCGCTGGTGGTGGGCGCGTTCCTGATCTACACCACGATGACCATGGCGATCACCCAGCGTCGGCCGGTCATCTCGCTGCTGCGCGCGATCGGCGGCCGCCGCGTCACCATCGTGCGGGACATGCTCGCCGAGGCCGCGATCCTCGGGCTGGTCGGCGGGGGCATCGGGTCGGGCCTGGGAATCCTGGCGGGCCGCACGGCGATTGGGCGGCTGCCGCCGGCCATGACCCAGGGGCTGGAAGCCCGCGTCGAGTACTGGCTGCCCGGCTACGCGATCCCGGCCGCGCTGGCGCGACGGTGGCCACCAGCGTGGCCGCGTCGGCGATGGCCGCGCGGCAGGTCTACAAGGTGTCACCGATCGAGGCGTTGGCGCCGGTCGGGGTGTCGGCCGCGGACGTGGTGCCGCACTGGCTGCGGATCGCGGCGGGGACGGGCGCCGTGGCGGCGATCGCGGTGTCGATCCTGCTGATCGTCGACCGGCGCGGCTCCTTCGCGTTCGCCGCGATCGGGGCGTTATTTTGCGCCGAGATCGCCGGCGGGTTCG
>PPEA01001084.1 GCA_002967005.1 Mycobacterium talmoniae | reverse complement strand
CCAACCCGACCACGGCGACCGAGCCGGCCGGGGCCGGGGCGCGCCGGCGCCGGGCAGCAACGCCAACGAAAAGTACGGCACCCCGGTCTCGTCGACCTCCGCGGCCGGCAGCACCCGCTGCGCGGCGGTGCTGGCCCGCTCCACGTAGAACGCGTCGCCGAGCCGCCCGGCGGCCGAAAGGGCTTCGCGCACCGCCGGATAGGACCGGCCCAGCTTGAGCACCACCGCGGCGTCGGTGTCCGCGAGCCGGCGCGTCAACTCGGCCACCCCCAGCGTTCCGGGCAGCACCGACAGCACTTCGTCGCCGGCCACCAGCGGTGTCGCGGTAGCGGCCGCGGCCGCGCTGATCGACGTCACCCCCGGCACGATGACCGCGTCGAACCGCCGGGTCAGCCGGGTGTGCAGATGCATGTACGAGCTGTAAAACAGCGGGTCGCCCTCGGCCAGCAGCGCCACATTGCGCCCGGCGGCCAGGTGCGCGGCGATGCGTTCGGTGGCCTCGGTGTAGAAGTCTTCGATCGCCCCGGCGTAGCCGCCCGGATGATCGGTGGTTTCGGTGGTCACCGGGTAGACCAGGTGCTCCTCGAGCTGGCCGGGCCGCAGATACGGTTCGGCGATCCCGCGGGCGATGCTGCGGCCGTGGCGGGCGCTGTGGTAGGCCACCACGTCGGCGTCGCCGATCACCCGGGCCGCCTTGACCGTCACCAACTCCGGGTCCCCGGGCCCGAGACCCACCCCGAATAGGGTGCCGCGCGGCGGTTCATTCGGCGCTGCTCGCGATCG
>PPEA01001083.1 GCA_002967005.1 Mycobacterium talmoniae | reverse complement strand
CCGACGGCGGCGGGCGGTGCGCGCCGTTGGGTCGGGCGATGACGTTGCCGCCGGCGTTGGGTCGCAGATTCCGCCGACGGGCGCATATCGGACGCCAACGCGATCACCAGGGCGACCACCCCGATCACGAACAGCGTCACCAACGCGCTGCCCGCTAGCAGCAGCGGTATTCCCCGCTGCTCGTCGACATCGAAGGCGGTGGTCACCGCCTCGTCCTCGTCGCCGACGGCGCTGTAGGCCAGCCCGTCGTCGTAGTCGTCCCGGCCGGCCGGGACGTACGCGTACTGGAGGTTGGCCAGGTTCTTGTCGACCTCGCCGGTGCCCGGATCCCGTGCCCACGCCACCGCCCGCGTCGACGACGCAAACAACGGTGCCTGCGCGCTGGCCAACGCCGCACCCCGCGCCAACGCCATGTCGGGCTCCTCGGGCACGCTGACCGCCAGCGCGGTGGCGGCCTCCAGGGTCGGCTTGATCATCGCGACATTCACCCCGGAGCCCACCACAAAGACGCCGTCGGGGTCCGATTCCAGCCGGTCGATGCCGCCGACCAGCGCGCCCAGCTCGGTCAGGGCCTCGTCGTCGTCGCCGGGCAGCGCCCGGTGATGCGCCTCGAGGATCGAACCGTCCGAGGAATCGACCACTGCCACCGTCGCCGCGCTGGGTTCGACGAACAGCAACGCGGTGCGCTCCTGGCCGAGCGCACCGCCCACCGTTTGGGCCAGCGCGGCGGCGGCCAAAAACGCCGACACCAGCATCACGTTGTCGACCTTGTGCGCGGCCAGCGC
>PPEA01001082.1 GCA_002967005.1 Mycobacterium talmoniae | reverse complement strand
GTGGGTCACGTACGCCGACACCCCCATTGAGCTGATCCGCGCCCATGTCCGTCCGCAGGCGCGGGCTGGTGGTGCGCGACGAGGTCGCTGGGCGGACGACGAGGTCACCAAGGTGGCCGGTCTGCCGGTGACCACCCCGGCGCGCACCGCCTACGACCTCGGGCGTCACCTGCCCCGCAACCAAGCCATCGCCCGGCTGGACGCGTTGACGCGGGCCACCCCGTTCTCCACCGAGGATGTCCTGCTGCTGGCCAAGCGCCACCTCGGCGCGCGGGGTGTGCAACGGCTGCGGGCGGCGCTGCCGCTGGTGGACGGCGGCGCTGCGTCACCGAGGGAGACTTGGCTGCGGCTGCTGCTCATCGATGCGGGTTTTCCGGTTCCGTGCACCCAGATCCCGGTGGTGAAAGGCCCTACGCCGGTGGCGTTTCTGGACATGGGGTGGAAAGAGTTCATGGTGGCCGCCGAATACGACGGCGACCAACACCGCACCGACCGAGCAAGCTACCGCAATGAGCATTGGCGCCGGGAGTACGTCGACGAGCTGGGCTGGCTGGTGGTGCGCGTGATCAAGGAAGACCGCCCCGATTACATCATCGAGCGCGTCGACCGGGCGATGCGGCGACGCGGCTGGCACCCAGATCGACGTTTCCGGGCGAAAATGCGGGTGCGGCGCACGGAAACGTAGATCTCGGCGCAAAGCTGTTCACGCACCCCCGCCGAACCGGCGGGCCAACGCCACCCGGTCCACCTTGCCGATGCCGCGGCGCGGCAACGCGTCGAGCAGAT
>PPEA01001081.1 GCA_002967005.1 Mycobacterium talmoniae | reverse complement strand
CCCGCCTCGAGCACCTCGTTCGCGTTTGTGCACGCGTTGGCGGCGTTGGGCTGCGCCCGGGTCGCCGTGGCGGCCAGCTACCCGCAGGACATCGCCGAGCTGTTCGTGGGTTTCCTTGCCGCACACGACATCGACGTCACGTCGATGGGTAATGCCGGGATCGACACCGCCGCGGAGGTGGGCCGGCTCAGTCCGGAGCAGGTGGCCGCGCTGGCGGCCGCCAACGACGACCCCGGCGCCGATGCGCTGCTGATCCCCGACACCGCGATGCACACCGTGGCCCAGGTCGAGACGCTGGAGCGGTCCTTGGGCAAGCCGGTGCTGACCGCGAACGCGGTCACCGTGTGGGAAGGGTTGCGCATCGCCGGGCTGCCCCGCCGGGCCGCCGGATTGGGTGCGCTATTCAAGGATGAACGATGACGCTCTCGGAGCCGGCGGCGTTCGAGCCGCTCAGTCGGCAGTCGACCGCCGAGTTGATCGCCGACCGGCTGCGCGAGGCGATCACCCGCGGCCGGCTCGCACCCGGTGACCAACTCGGCGAGGCGAACCTGGCCGCGCAGTTCGCCGTGTCGCGCGGCCCGCTGCGGGAGGCGATGCAACGGCTGGTCGCCGAGGGGTTGCTGCGCAGCGAACGCCACCGCGGCATCTTCGTCGTCGAGCTCACCGAAACCGATGTGCACGACGTGTACCGGGCCCGCAAGGCCATCGAACGGGCCGCAATCGGCGAGATCTTGGGCGGTGACGCCCGGGTCGCCTGGGCCCGGCTCGGCGCGCCCATCGACGCGATG
>PPEA01001080.1 GCA_002967005.1 Mycobacterium talmoniae | reverse complement strand
GACGTCACGCATCCTGAGCTCGGGCACGGCGTGGGTGCAGGGCGCGGGCCACGGCGTGATGACGGTGCGGTTCGAGACCCGCAGTTCCGGTCCCGGGCCGGTGCGGACGTTTCCCGTCGACACCGCCGCGATCAGCCGCGCCAACCCGGTGGACAGCCTGGACTGGCCCGATTTCGTCGCCAAGCTCGCGGCCGCGGACGCGCACCCCGACACGCTGTAGGGACCGCGCTCACCACAGCACCCCGTACACGCTGGAAATGATGAACCCGTGCTGGTAGCTGCGGCAGGTCACGGTGCCCTGATGGCCGACACCGCAGCTGGCGCCCCAGTTCTCCAGCCGCTGGCCTTCGGGCAACACGTCGACATCTCGGGTGAACGACAACGTGTCCGAATGCCGGTAGGCGGCGGCGACACCGCCGGCGGCGACCACGGTCTGATTGGTGCCTACCGGTGCGTCGCCGGGGACCGTGTCGCACCCCACCGGGCCGCCGTTGGGGCCGATCCCGCAGGCGCGGCCGTCGGGGGTCTTGAAGAAAACCCAGTAGAAATCGGTGGGCGACGCGTACCGGCCTTGGGCGATCGGGTAGTGGTCGATATCGGTGGCCCCGGGTGGCGGCTCGGCGCTCGCGGCGGCGGCCGCCGCGACCACCAGCAGCCCCGCGCCGGCGAGGACGGCGCCGCGACGCAGGCCGCTCCCGTCACGTCAGCACCACCGGTCCACGACGCGCCGAGCGTCGCCCGGCCGCCAACGCGCCATCACCAGCACCCGGGTCTGCGGGGGCCGCCAGCC
>PPEA01000108.1 GCA_002967005.1 Mycobacterium talmoniae | reverse complement strand
CCAACCGCTACCCTGCCGCCGCTGCGCGGCCAGCAGACGTCGCCGCCGCGCAGCGAACCGCCGCGCGGGGCCGGCGACAAGATCACCGTCACCCGCGTCGCGGCCCAGCGCAGCCGCGAAATGGGTTCGCGGATGTACGACTTGGTGCAGCGCGCGGCCACCGCCGACGGCGCCGACAAGTCCGGGCTGACCGCGCTGACCTGGCCGGTGGTCGCCAACTTCGCGGTCGACGCCGCGATGGCCGTGGCGCTGGCCAACACCTTGTTCTTCGCGGCGGCCGCCGGGGAAAGCAAGGACAAGGTCGCGCTGTACCTGCTGATCACCATTGCGCCGTTCGCGGTGGTGGCGCCGCTGATCGGGCCGGCTTTGGACCGGTTGCAGCATGGGCGGCGGGTCGCGCTGGCGCTGTCGTTCGGGCTGCGCACCGCGCTGGCGGCGCTGCTGATCCTCAACTACGACGGCGCGACCGGCAGTTACCCGTCCTGGGTGTTGTATCCGTGCGCGCTGGCCATGATGGTGCTGTCGAAATCGTTCTCGGTGCTGCGCAGCGCGGTGACGCCGCGGGTGATGCCCCCGACCATCGATCTGGTGCGGGTCAATTCCCGGCTGACCATGTTCGGGTTGCTCGGCGGCACCATCGTCGGCGGGGGGGTCGCGGCCGGGGTGGAGTTCGTGTTCAGCCGGCTGTTCGACCTGCCGGGCGCGCTGTTCGTGATCGTCGCGGTGACGGCCGCCGGCGCGTGGCTGTCGATGCGCATCCCGCGCTGGGTCGAGGTGACCGCCGGGGAGGTCCCGACCACGCTGAGCTATCACGCCCACGTCAACCAGCACCGGCCCAGCTGGTCCGAGCACTTCCGCCGGGCCAGCGGCGCGCTGCGGCAACCCTTGGGCCGCAACATCATCACCTCGCTGTGGGGCAACTGCACGATCAAGGCCATGGTCGGCTTCTTGTTCCTGTATCCGGCGTTCGTCGCCAAACAACACGACGCCAGCGGCTGGCAGCAGTTGGCGATCCTCGGCCTGATCGGCGCGGCGGCCGGGGTCGGCAACTTCATCGGCAACTTCACCAGCGCGCGGCTGAAACTGGGCCGGCCCGCGATGCTGGTGGTGCGCTGCACGGTGGCGGTGACCGTCGCCGCGGTGGCATCCGCGGTGACCGGAAACCTGATGGTGGTCGCCGGCGCGGCGCTGATCACCTCGGGGTCGAGCGCGATCGCCAAAGCGTCGCTGGACGCGTCGCTGCAAGACGACCTGCCCGAGGAGTCCCGAGCGTCGGCGTTCGGCCGATCGGAGTCCACGCTGCAGCTGGCCTGGGTGCTGGGCGGGGCGCTGGGGGTGCTGGTGTACACCGACCTGTGGGCGGGGTTCACCGCGATCACCGCACTGCTGATCCCGGGGCTGGCGCAAACCGTCCTGTCGTATCAAGGGAACTCGTTGATCCCCGGGTTCGGCGGTAACCGACCGGTCATGGTGGAACAACAAGGTGGGCGCACCGACGATCCGGTGCCCGCCCCGGAATGGGGGCCCCGGTGAAAAACCGCGTCGTCGTGCTGGTCGCGGTCCTGGTGGTGCTGGCCGCGACCGCTGCCGGGGTCGGTGCCTGGCTGCTGGTCCGCGACCGCGCTCCGCAGCGCCCGCAGATCAGTGCATACTCGCACGGCCACCTGACCCGGGTGGGGCCCTACCAGTACTGCGATGTGCTGAACCTCAACGACTGTGAAACCCCGGAGACGGTGGGCGTGCTGCCGGTCACCTCGCGTGATCCGGTGCAGCTGTCGGTGCCCAGCGCGATCGGCAACGCGCCGTGGGGGCTGTCGCTGTGGTACGAGGGCTCCGCGGAGCCCACCACCGCGCTGTTCCGGCCGCGCAGCCGGCTCGCGGTCACCGTTCCGACCGTCGACGCGTTCCGGGGGCGGCTGCGTGGGCTCACCGTGCACCTGCTGACCCTGGTGCGCATGCCCGACGGCGACACGGCCGCGGCCACCCACGCCGACTGGTCGGTGCAAACGGTGTGGGGGTAACGCGCTCGGCGGGCTAACCCGCCCCGTGCCCGGCGGGCACCTGCTCCCCCTCGGGTGTCGGGCCAGGCGGACTGCCGTCCCCGAAGGGCCTGCCGCCCAGGCTTTCCCGGCCGTGCGGGGTGAGCCAGTCGGTCAGCTCGGGCCCCTTGGGCACGATCCCGGTCGGGTTGATGTCGGCGTGCACGATGTAGTAGTGCTGTTTGATCTGCACGAAGTCGATGGTGTCGCCGAAGCCCGGGGTCTGAAACAGGTCCCGCGCGTACGCCCACAGCACCGGCATCTCCGACAGCTTGCACCGGTTGCATTTGAAATGCCCGTGGTAGACCGGGTCGAAGCGGGCCAGCGTGGTGAACAACCGGACGTCGGCCTCGGTGATGGTGTCCCCCACCAGGTATCGCTGGTGAGTCAGCCGCTCGCTGACCCAATCCAGCGCGGTGAACAACCGGTCGTAGGCGGCGTCGTAAGCCTGCTGCGAGCCGGCGAATCCGCACCGGTACACCCCGTTGTTGATTTCGGTGTAGATCCGGCGGGCGACCTCGTCGATCTCGGGCCGCAGCGGTTCGGGGTACAGCTGCGGGGCACCGTCGCGGTGATAGGCCGTCCATTCGGTGGAGAAATCCAGCGTGATCTGGGCGAAGTCGTTGGTGACCACCGCGCCGGTGGGCACGTCGACGATCGCCGGCACGGTGATGCCCTTCGGGTAGTCGGGGAATCGCTTGAAGTAGGCGTCTTGTAGCCGCGGGATGTTCAGCACCGGGTCGACGCCGCCGGGGTCCAGGTCGAAGGTCCAGCTGCGCTGGTCGTGGGTGGGGCCGCAAAACCCAATGGAGATCACCTTTTCCAGGCCGAGCAGTCGGCGCACGATGATCGTGCGGTTGGCCCACGGGCACGCCCGGGCCACCACCAGCCGGTACCGGCCGGGCTCGACGGGGTAGCCGTCGCGCCCGTCGGCGGTGATCCGGGTGGTGATGTAGTTGGTGTCGCGGGTGTAATCGCCGCCGCCGGCGACATAGCTAGCCATGCCTACCAGGGTGCCAGCCCATCGTCGGCTTCAGCGCGGCTTCCGGGCGATGAGGTAGGCGTGCGGCGTCGACTCTGTGTCGTCGTCGGGTTGCCGGACCAGTTGGGCGTAGACCGGCAGGCCCGCCTCGGTGAGCCGCGCGGCGACGGTGTCGGGTTGCCGCCGATAAAACGTCAGCGCCACCGGCGCACCGAACGCCTCGGTGAGCGCCCGCGGCCGGTCGCCGACCTGGAAGGCCAGCAGCACCAACCCGCCGGGGGCCAGCACCCGGTGAAACTCGGCGAACGCCGCGGGCAGGTGCGCGTCGGGCAGGTGGATGATCGCGTACCACGCGCACACCCCGCCCACGCTGGCGTCGGCGAGCTCGAGATCGGTCAGCGAACCGACACCGAAGTCGAGGCCCGGGTTGCGCCGTCGTGCTTCGGCAACCATGTTGGCGGACAGGTCAATCCCGCACGCGTCGACGCCCAGCCCCCGCAGGATCGCGGTGGCCACCCCGGTGCCGCAGCCCACGTCGACCACCCGGGTGTTGTCGCCGGCCGTCACCAGCCCGGCGAACGCGGCGAGCATGGCCCGATCGACCGGCTTGTCGTCGAGGTGGTGCTGGAAGCGGTCGGCGTATCGCCCGGCAGTGCGGTCATAGCCGTCGCGGGTCAGCCGCAGAAAGTCCGGTTCACCCATCGCCGGTCATTGTCGCCCACGACGGGCGCGCCGCACTCAGGTTCGGGGCAGCGCGGAACCGGTCAGGAACCGCCGGGCCAACCCGGGCTCGGTGGACGGGCCGGGCTCCCAGTGCGCGATCCACGGGCCGGTGCCCTCGCTGATGTCGAGGATCCCGTCCTCCAGCCAGGTGTACCGGTCGTCCAGCACCGCGCGCGCCAACCGGGTGTCGGTGTCATCGGTGTTGGTCCACAGCGCGGCGAACAGCGCCTCGACCCGCAGGGTGGCCTGCTGGCAGAACGCGTCGGCCAGCTCGTAGCCCTCGGTCACCCCGGCCGCCCGCTGCGCCTCGGCCCGCACACACGCCGCCGACATGGCGAACAGCTCCGCGCCGATATCCACGATGCGCCCGAGGAAGCCCTGCTTTTTCTCCAGGCCGGCCTGCCAGCGCGCCATCGCGTAGAACGTGTTGCGGGCCAGCTTGCGGGAGCAGCGTTCCACAAACCGCAGGTGGGCCGCCAGCCGGTCGAACTCGCGGTAGGCGGTGGGTCGCTGACCTTCGCCGAAAACCAGTTGCGGCAACCACTTTGCGTAGAATCCGCTGGCGCCGGCGGCCGCCTTGGCCTTCTGGCGCAGGTCGGCCTTGGGGTTGGCCAGGTCGCCCGCGGCGGTCAGGTGGGCGTCGACGGCTTCTCGCGCGATCAGCAGCCGCATGATCTCACTGGAACCTTCGAAGATGCGGTTGATCCGCAGATCCCGCACCAGCTGCTCCACCGCGACCGCCCGTTCCCCGCGCGCGGCCAGGGACTCGGCGGTCTCATAGCCGCGGCCGCCGCGGATCTGCAACAACTCGTCGCCGATGACGCAGGCCACCTCGCTGGACCACAGCTTCGCCAGCGCGGCTTCGATCCGGATGTCGTTGCGGCCTTCGTCGGCCATCTGCGCGGACAGCTCCAACACCGCCTCCAGCGCGTAGCCGGTGGCCGCGATGAACGCGATCTTGGACGCGACGGCTTCGTGCTCGCCGACCGGCCTGCCCCACTGCACCCGCTCCCGGGACCATTCCCGGGCGATCTTCAGCGACCATTTGGCCGCCCCGGTCGCCATCGCGGGGATGGCCAGCCGTCCGGCGTTGAGGGTGGTCAACGCGATCTTCAGGCCGTCGCCCTCCCGGCCCACCAGGTTTTCGGCCGGAACCCGCACCTTATGCAGCCGGGTCACCCCGTTTTCGATGCCGCGCAGGCCCATGAACTTATTGCGCCGCTCCACGGTGATCCCGGGCGAATCGGCCTCGACGACGAACGCGCTGATGCCGCCGCGATGCCCGTCGCCCTTGGGCACCCGGGCCATCACCACCAGCAGGTCGGCGACCACACCGTTGGTGGTCCACAGCTTCACGCCGTCCAACTCGTAGGCGGCGCCGCCGTCGACCGGGGTCGCCGTCGACGCCAGCCGGGCCGGGTCGGACCCCACATCGGGTTCGGTGAGCAAAAACGCCGAGATCGCGCCGGCGGCGCAGCGCGGCAAGAACTTCTTCTTCTGCTCCTCGGTGCCGGCCAGCTTCAGCGGTTCGGGCACCCCGATCGACTGATGCGCGCTGAGCAACGCGCCCAAACTGGCGTGCACGCTGGACACCATCACCAGGGCCCGGTTGTAGGCGACCTGCGACATGTTCAGCCCGCCGTACTCGGCGGGGATCTTCAACCCGAAGCAGCCCAGCTCGGCCAGGCCTTTCACGTACTCGTCGGGGATCTGCGCGTCGCGTTCGATGACCGCACCGTCGATGGTGTTCAGAAACTCCCGCAGCCTGCCCAGGAACTCCTCGGTGCGGGCCTCGTCGGCCGCCGACGGCCGCGGAAACGGGTGGATGAGCTCCAACGGAAAGCGACCGAGGAACAACCCCTTGGCGAAGGAGGGTTTATCCCAACCGGTTTCGCGAGATTCCTCGGCGACGGCTCGGGCTTGCTCTTCGGTGACCTGTGCTTGCTGTGCCATCGGACACCTCCCGGGTTGACGACTCGTATCGAGTGCAGTACCCAGTTTGCTGCTCGGGCATACCCGGCGCGGCGCTTTTGGCCGATCGGGTGGCGCGGTCAGCGGTTAGGCGTCGAGCTCCCGCGCCACCGCCTTAACCACCTCGGACACCCGCCGGGCGGTCTTGCGGTCCGGGTAGCGGCCTTTGCGCAACTCGGGCTGCACGGCGCCCTCCAGCAAGGTGATCATGTCCTCGACCATGCCGTGCAGTTCGTCGGGGCTGTGCTTGTGCTCGGCGGGGCCGTCGCGGCGCGCCCGGGCCACGCTCGGCGGCGGGTCGATCAGCTTGAGGCTCAACGCCTGCGGTCCGCGGCGACCGGCGGCCATCCCGAATTCGACGCGTTGGCCGGCCTTCAGACCTTCGACGCCCGCGGGCAGCGCGGACGAGCGGACATAGACGTCCTCACCGTCCTCTTGCGATAGGAAGCCGAATCCCTTTTCGGCGTCGTACCACTTCACCTTGCCGGTCGGCACTGGTCTCACCTGCTTGTCTGACGGGCCACATCGCTGGGCAACATAATGAAGCGTCCCGCCTGCGCAGGACGCGATGACTGGGATCCTACTCGGATGGCGCTCCGATGAGCACCCCGGTTTACTCGGTAGGCTGGCGGTGTTGCTGGAGGAGATATGCGCCTGGTTCTGAACGTGATCTGGTTGATCTTCGGCGGGCTGTGGCTGTCCCTCGGATACCTGATAGCCGCACTCGTCTGTTTCGTGCTGATCATCACCATCCCGTTCGGCTTTGCCGCGCTGCGCATCGCCTCCTACGCGCTGTGGCCGTTCGGTCGCACCATCGTCGACAAGCCGGGCTCGCGTCCCGGCGCGCTGATCGGCAACGTCATCTGGATCGTTCTGTTCGGGTTCTGGCTGGCCGTCGGGCACCTGGTGAGCGCGGTGGCGATGGCGCTCACCATCGTCGGCATCCCGTTGGCGCTGGCCAACCTCAAACTGATCCCGGTATCGCTGGTGCCGCTCGGCAAGCAGATCGTTCCGGTCGACGAACGGGTGCCGGCATGACCCTGACCACCTTGGGCTTGCCGACGGTGCCCCGCCGCGAGGGCGTCGACGACATCGGCGCCGCCCCCGCCTCCGGTCCCCTGGTGGACACCTATGGGCGGGTGGCCACCGATCTGCGGGTATCGCTGACCGACCGCTGCAATCTGCGGTGCACGTATTGCATGCCGGCCGAGGGGTTGGACTGGCTGCCCAGCCGGCATCTGCTGCAACCCGACGAGCTGATCCGGCTGATCGGGCTCGGCGTCACCCGGCTGGGCATCACCAGCGTGCGGTTCACCGGCGGTGAGCCGCTGCTGGCCCGTCACCTCGAGGAGGTGGTGGCCGCCACCGCGGGCCTGCGGCCCCGCCCGGAGATCGCCTTGACCACCAACGGGCTGGGCCTCGCCCACCGGGCGGACGCCC
>PPEA01001079.1 GCA_002967005.1 Mycobacterium talmoniae | reverse complement strand
GTAATGCGCTACTCGTGTTGGCACCGTCGCTCGCTGAAACGATTGTGCATGAACATCCCGAATCGGATAGCAGGGCAAATCTGGCCGAGTTGGAACACTCGCACGACGCCGTCGCGACCCTGGCCGTCGACCTGCTCGACGAGGATGCGCCGCGGCGGATCGTCGAGGCGGCGGTGCAGCGGTGGGGCCGGATCGACTTCTTGGTCAACAATGCCGGCGCGGGCAGCCCCAAACCGCTGCACGAGACCGACGACGAGAACCTGGACTATTTCCTGGGTTTGATGCTGCGGGCCCCGTTTCGGTTGACCCGCGAGGCGCTGCCGCACATGCGGCCGGGCTCGGCGATCATCAACATCACCTCCACCTTCGCGGTGGTGGGGGGGCTGCGCGGCGGGGCCTACTCGGCGGCCAAGGGCGGGCTGACCGCGCTGACCACCCACCTGGCCTGCCAGTACGGGGCGCAGGGCATCCGCTGTAATGCGGTGGCGCCCGGCGTGATCCGCACCCCGATGACCGAGCACCGGTTGGCCGACGAACGGTTCCGCCGCATCAACACCGAGATGACCCCGCATCAGCGGTTGGGCACCGTCGACGACGTGGCGGACACGGTGGCGTTCCTGTGCTCACCCGGCGGCAGCTTCATCAACGGGCAGACCATCGTGGTCGACGGCGGCTGGAGCTCCACGAAATACCTGTCCGAGCGGGCCCTGACCTCGCAGTGGACCACGCCGTGAACCTGTTCGCGGTGCTGGATCAGGCCGCAGTTCGCTTCGGTGACGCCGGCGCGGTCTAC
>PPEA01001078.1 GCA_002967005.1 Mycobacterium talmoniae | reverse complement strand
GCCACCCAGCATGAGACCGCGGCCGCCGCCTACAGCGCCGCGCTGGCCGCGATGCCGACCCTGCCGGAGCTGGCCACCAACCACGTCATCCACGGGGTGTTGGTGGCGACCAACTTCTTCGGGCTGAACACCATCCCGATCGCGCTCAACGAGGCCGATTACGCGCGGATGTGGGTGCAGGCCGCGGCGACCATGGGGACCTATCACACCGTCTCGACGGCGGCGGTGGCCGCGACCCCGCAAACCACCGCCGCGCCGCAGATCATGAAATCCGATATGAACGGCGGTTCCGGCATGAACGACGGTTCCGGCATGGGCAGCGGCAGCGGTTCGGGCATGGGCAGCGGCTCCGGCATGGGCGGTGGGATGACCAACCCCACCGGGCCGATGGGCACCGAACTGCCCACCAGCCTCAACGAGCTGATCAACGACATCTTCCCGTCGTTCTTCAACCCGTTCTCGGACACCTTCGGCCACATGCCCAACGGCACGACGATGACCCCGAGCCTGTCGACGTTTTTGCCCCGCGCCGAAGCCATGCTGTCCGGCTATGCGGGTAACCCGGTGCAATTCGTCGAGGCGCTCGCCTACCTGGGCACCCAATTCGTCGTGCACCGCACGCTGTATTTGACGTGGATCGTGCTGCACAACCCGGCAATGCTGGGGTCGTTCATCGCGGCCAACCCGGTGTATTCGCTCGGGTTGGCCGGCGGTGCGGCCGGACTGGCGACCGCGCCCGTGGGCGCGGCGGGCGGATTTGCGGGTCTGGCCGGATTGGCCGGGATCACCCAGCCG
>PPEA01001077.1 GCA_002967005.1 Mycobacterium talmoniae | reverse complement strand
GCCGCCCTGGCCTGGTTGGCGGTGTGCTCGGCCTGGGTCGCGGCGTTGCCCATCCACGCCACGTAGGGCGCGGCCGGCGTTGGCCATCGACGCCGACGCCGTGCCCGACCACTCCTCGCCGGTCAGCTGCGTGATCACCTTCTCGTAGCCGACGGCGGCCGAATTCAGTTCAGCGGCGAGCGTGTTCCACGCCGACGCGGCCGCCACCATCGGAGCCGAGCCGGGGCCGGCGTACATGCGTGCGGAGTTGATCTCCGGTGGGAGTGCCCCGTAATCCACCACGGTTGCGCCCTAACCGGCCGCGGCCGCGTTGGCGGCCTCGGTGGCGGCATACGACCCGGCGCTGGTGCCCAGGGTGTTGACGAACATCTCGTGAATCGCCGCGGCTTGGGCGCTGATCTGCTGGTACAGCTGCGCGTGGGCGGCGAACTGCGCCGCCGTCAACGCCGAAACCTCATCGGCGGCGGCCGGTACCACACCGGTGGTGGGAGCCGCCGCGGCGGCGTTCTGCGCGGAAACCGTTGATCCGATGCCCTGCAGGGTGCCCGCGGCGGCCGACAGCGCTTCGGGCTGCGTGGTCACGAACGACACGTGATCTCCTCCTAATCGAGTTAAGTCTCAACGGACTTCGAGCAGTGGCTCGCCACTGAGGCTAGCGGGACCGAGCCCGGCCCCACGTCGGCCACGCCAACTGTTCATTCCCTAATCACCACTGTTCATCCGCAGGAACGAGCTGTTCACCCGCCGTTGGCTTATCGGACGGGTTCGGCGCCGGCCCGCGGACCCTCCGACAGCCAG
>PPEA01001076.1 GCA_002967005.1 Mycobacterium talmoniae | reverse complement strand
AGCTGCGTCGAGGCGGCCAATGCGCTGGCCGACGCACCCGCCGTCCACCCCCCAGCTGCAGCCCATCCGCTGACGGCCACCCTTCCCCTTCCCCCGCGAGCCGGCGAGCAGACGCAGAATCGCGCAAAAACGCGGCCGTTTTTGTGCGATTCTGCGTCTGCTCGCGCACGGTTGCCACCCACCACCGAAGGAGTCCCATGCCCTCGCATCGCGCCGTCCACATCGAATCCGCGGGCGCGCCGCTGACCCTCGCCGACGTCGACACGCCCGCCCCGGCGCGCGATCAGGTCCGCATCGCCGTCGCCGCCTGGCGGGGTGTGCGGCACCGACCACGCCTTCGTCAACGGCGCCTTCCCCGGACTGACCTGGCCACTGACACCGGGGCATGAAATCGCGGGCACCATCGCCGAGCTCGGCCCGGGCGTGACCGGCTGGGCCGTCGGCGACCGGGTCGCGGTGGGCTGGTTCGGCGGGCATTGCAACCACTGCATCCCCTGCCGCAAAGGCGATTTCATCCACTGCGCCAACGGGCAGGTGCCCAGCTGGCACTACCCGGGTGGCTACGCGGAGTCGGTGACGGTGCCGGCCAACGCGCTGGCGGCCATCCCCGAGGGGCTGTCGTTCGCCGAAGCGGCGCCGATGGGCTGCGCCGGGGTAACCACCTACCACGCGCTGCGCTCCACCCGGGCCCGGCCCGGCGACCGGGTCGCGGTCCTCGGCGTCGGCGGCCGTCGGGGGCATCTGGGGATACAGTTCGCCGCCGCGATGGGCTTCGAAACCATCGCCATCGCCCGCGGC